>DATAOI010000022.1 GCA_036265815.1 Gemmatimonadales bacterium | reverse complement strand
ATGGTGATGCCGGGGGACAACGTGCAGATGACCATCGAGCTGATCACCCCGATCGCCATGGACGAGGGGCTCCGCTTCGCCATCCGCGAGGGCGGCCGCACCGTCGGGGCCGGCGTCGTCACCAAGATCCTGAAGTAAAGGCGGACACATCATGACGCAGAAAATCCGCATCCGGCTCAAGGCCTTCGATCACGTGGTGCTGGACCAGGCCGCGGCCGACATCGTCCGGACCGCCGAGAAGACCGGCGCCCAGGTGTCCGGCCCCATCCCGCTGCCGGTCAAGACCGAGCGCTGGACGGTGCTCCGGAGCCCGCACGTCGACAAGAAGAGCCGGGAGCAGTTCGAGCTCCGGACCCACAAGCGGCTGCTGGACATCAACGACTCCCGTCCGCAGACGATGGACGCATTGACCAAGCTCGACCTCCCGGCCGGGGTCGACGTCGAGATCAAGGTCGAATAGCGATGACTACTGGATTGATCGGCCGGAAGCTCGGGATGACCCGGGTGTTCACGGCGGACGGCACGGCGGTGCCGGTGACGATCATCGAGGCCGGCCCCTGCCGCGTGGTGCAGGTGCGCGAGGGCGGCGTGCAGCTCGGCTTCGGCGCCCGGCGGGCCCAGCGCACCACGCGAGCGGAGCTGGGGCACGCCAAGAAGGCGGGGCTGGAGACGGCACCGCAGGTGCTCCGGGTGTTCGATGTTGCCGACGGCCAGTCGCCGGCGCCAGGCGCCGAGGTGAAGGTCGACATCTTCGCGCCGGGCGAGCTGGTGAAGGTCACCGGCACCACCAAGGGTCGCGGATTCCAGGGCGTGGTGCACCGCTACGGCTTCGGCGGCGGCCCGGCCACCCACGGCAACACCCGCCACCGGAAGCCGGGCTCGATCAGCCCGGGCACCGACCCGTCCCGGGTCATCAAAGGCAAGCGGATGCCCGGCCACATGGGCGCCGAGCGGCATACCGAGCTCGGGCTGACGGTGGTCAAGGTGGACGCGGAGCGGAATCTCCTGTTCGTCCGCGGCGCCATCCCGGGCTCCAAGAACGGCATCGTCACGGTGGCGAAGCAGGGAGGACCCAGCCGTCATGATTGAGGCCCCGCACTACTCCGCTGCCGGCGCCCGGCGCGACGCGACGTTCGCGCTGCCGGAGGAGTACTTCGACGGCACCGTGAACGAGCCGGTGCTGCACCAGGCGGTGAAGGTGTTCCTGAACAACCAGCGCCAGGGCACCCACCAGACCAAGACCCGGAGCTTCGTCTCCGGTGGCAATCAGAAGCCCTGGAAGCAGAAGGGCACCGGCCGGGCGCGGCAGGGCTCCACCCGCGCACCGCATTGGCGGGGCGGCGGCATCGTCTTCGGTCCGAGCCCGCGGGACTATCGCACCGACATCCCGCGCAAGGTCAAGCAGCTGGCGCGGAAGTCGGCGCTCAACGCGCGGGCCCGCGAAGGCGCGCTGCACGTGGTGGAGCGGTTCGCCTTCCGCGCTCCCAAAACGGCGCAGCTGGCCCAGCTGCTGGCGAGCCTGGGCCTGGCGGGCCGCAAGGTCCTGCTGCTCACCGCCGAGCACAACGAGAACGTCTATCTCAGCGGTCGCAACATCCCGTCGGTGGACGTGATGGGGTACACCCAGGCCGCCGCGTACGACGTGCTCTGGTCGGACGCCGTGGTGGTGGAAGAGGGCGCGCTCACCGGCGTCATGCCCGAGCCGCTGGCCGACGAGCCCGAGCAGCCGGCCGAGGCCAGGCCGGCCAAACGCTCGGCCAGCCGGAGCACGGCCAAGCCGGCCAAGAAGGCGTCGAGCAAGCCCGCCGCCCAGGCCGCGAAGAAGGCGGCGAAGGCGGCCAAGTCGGCCAAGAAGGCGGCGAAGAAGCCGGCCGCCAAGAAGGCCGCGGCCAAGAAGCCCGCCGCCAAGAAGCCGGCGTCGAAGCCGAAGAAGAAAGGGTCCAAGTAAATGCCCGCGCTGCACCAGATCATCGTCCGCCCGGTGGTGACCGAGAAGAGCTCGGCCGCCTACCAGACGCGGAAGGAGTACGCCTTCGAGGTGCACCCGGAGGCCAACAAGTACCAGATCCGGGACGCACTGCAGCAGCTCTTCGGGGTCACCGCCACGGCCGTCCGCACCATGCAGATGCGCCGGCATTCGGTCACCCGCGGCCGCACCCGCGGGACGACGCCGCGCTGGAAGAAGGCGATCGTCACGCTCAAAGAAGGCGACTCGATCGCCGTGTTCGAGGGCTGAGATGAGCATCAGGCAATTCCGGCCGATGACGGCCGCCACCCGCTTCAAGTCGGTGTCCGGGTTCGATGAGATCACTCGGGCCACGCCGGAGAAGTCGCTGGTCGAGCCGCTCAAGAAGAGCGGCGGGCGCAACAACCAGGGTCATCTGACGTCCCGGCACCGGGGCGGCGGCCACAAGCGGCAGTACCGGAAGATCGACTTCAAGCGGAACAAGTTCGGGATTCCGGGGAAGGTCGCGGAGATCGAATACGATCCCAACCGGAGCGCCCGCATCGCCCTCATCGTCTACGCCGATGGGGAGAAGCGATACATCCTGCACCCCAAGGGGCTCAACCAGGGCGACACCGTGGTGTCCGGACCGGGCACCGACACCCGCACCGGGAACGCGCTGCCGCTGGGTGAGATCCCCCTGGGCACTACGGTGCACAACATCGAGCTCAAGATCGGCAAGGGCGGGCAGATGGCCCGGACCGCCGGGTCGAGCGCGCAGGTGGTGGCCAAGGAAGGTGACTACGTCACCCTCCGGCTGCGGTCGAGCGAGATGCGCCTGGTGCACGCCCGCTGTCTCGCCACGGTCGGCGAGGTGGGCAACTCGGAGCACGAGCTTCTCTCGGTGGGCAAAGCGGGCAAGAGCCGCTGGCTGGGCCGGCGGCCCAAAGTCCGCGGCGTGGCGATGAACCCGGTGGATCACCCGCTGGGCAGCAGCAAGGGCAAGTCCTCGAACGGACGGCCACCGGTCTCGCCCTGGGGCAAGCCGGAGGGCCGGAAGACCCGGCACAAGAAGAAGGCCTCTACCAAGCTCATCGTGCGCGGACGGAAGCGCGGGAAGGCGACACAGTAATGGCGCGGAGCGTAAAGAAGGGCCCCTTCGTCCTGGAGTCGCTCATGGAGAAGGTCCAGGTCCTCAACAGCAAGAACGAGAAGCGGGTGGTGAAGACCTGGAGCCGGGCGAGCACCATTCTGCCCGAGTTCGTGGGGCACACCTTCGCGGTGCACAACGGGAACAAGTTCGTCCCGGTGTACGTGACCGAGAACATGGTCGGCCACAAGCTGGGCGAGTTCGCGCCGACGCGGCTGTTCCGCGGCCATAGCGGCAAGCTGGTGGCGGACAAGAAGGCCAAGCCGGAGTAATCATGAGCGGCTATGCGATTCAGCGGCTGGTGCGCCAGTCGCCCCGGAAGATGCGGCTCGTCATCGATCTCATCCGCGGCAAGGACGTGAACGAGGCGTACGCCATCCTCAAGTTCAACAAGAAGCTGGCGGCCAAGCAGATCGCCAAGACGCTGAAGTCGGCGGTGGCCAACGCGGAGCAGAAGGCGCTCCGGGACAACGCCAGCTTCGATCCGGACGCGCTCTTCGTGAAGACCGCCATCGTCAACGGCGGGCAGCCGCTCAAGCGCTTCACGGCGGCGGCGCAGGGGCGGGCCACCCCCATCAGGAAGCGCACCAGCCACGTGGAGATTCGCGTGGAAGCCAAGGAGAACGAGTAATGGGCCAGAAGACGCACCCGATCGGGCTCCGGCTCGGCATCGTCAAGCAGTCGTCGTCCCGGTGGTTCGCCACCAAGGACATGCCGGCGCTGCTCAAGGAGGACGAGCTGGTCCGGAAGTACCTGAAGCAGCGGCTGGGCCACGCGGCCATCGCCCAGATCGACATCGAGCGGCGGCCCGGCAAGGTCACCATCACGGTGCACACCGGGCGGCCGGGCGTGGTGATCGGGAAGCGGGGCGCCGAGGTGGACAAGCTGCGCGACGAGCTGGCCCAGCTCACCGGCAAGGAAGCGGCCATCAACGTGGAAGAGATCAAGCGGCCGGAGCTCTCGGCCCAGCTGGTCGGCGACAACATCGCGCACCAGCTCACCCAGCGGATCTCCTTCCGCCGCGCCATGAAGCGGGCGGTGCAGAGCGCGATGCGGATGGGGGCCCAGGGCATCAAGGTCCGCGCGGCGGGCCGGCTGGGCGGGGCGGAGATCGCGCGCACCGAGGGGTACCACGAGGGCCGGGTGCCCCTGCACACGCTGCGGGCGGACATCGACTACGCCACCAGCACCGCGAAGACCACCTACGGCACCATTGGCATCAAGGTCTGGATCTTCAAGGGCGAGGTGATCGAGGACGTGTCCGGCCGTACCTACAGCACGGGGGCCTGAGTCCGATGCTGGCGCCCAAGCGGATCAAGTTCCGCAAGACGTTCAAGGGCCGGACCAAGGGCATCGCCAGCCGGGGGAACACCGTGGCATTCGGCGAGTTCGGTCTGATGAGCCTGGAGCCGGGCTGGGTCACCAGCCGGCAGATCGAAGCCTCCCGCGTGGCGATGACCCGGGAGATGAAGCGCGGCGGCAAGGTCTGGATCCGGATCTTCCCCGACAAGCCGATCACCAAGAAGCCGGCCGAGACCCGCATGGGCAAAGGCAAGGGCAACCCCGAGGGCTGGGTGGCGGTGGTCAAGCCGGGCCGGGTCATGTTCGAGGTCGAGGGCATCAGCGAGGACCTCGCCAAGAAGGCGCTGGCGCTCGCCTCGGCCAAGCTGCCGGTCCGGACGCGCTTCATCAAGCGCGAGGAGATCTGAGCGATGAAGGCGAACGAGATCAGGGAGATGTCGGTGGAGACCCTGAAGACCCGGCTGGAGGAGCTCGTCACCGAGCGCTTCAACCTGCGCTTCCGGTCCGCCACCGAGTCGATCGAGAACCCGATGCGCTTCCGGGCCATCCGGCGCGACATCGCGCGGCTGCAAACGATTCTCCGGGAGAAGCAAGCCCATGGCTGACCAGGCGACGCGGACGCGGGCCAAGCGGAAGACCCGCACGGGCGTAGTGACCAGCGACAAGATGGAGAAGACGGTCACCGTCTCCCTGGTCCGGCGCTACGCGCACCCGGTGTACGGCAAGCAGGTCACCCGGACCAAGACGGTCAAGGCGCGGAACGAGCAGGGCGCCAAGACCGGTGACACGGTCCGCATCATGGAGACCCGGCCGCTCGCCAAGACGGTGCGCTGGCGGGTCACCGACATCGTCCTCCGGGCCAAATAGCCATGGTGCAACAGGAATCGATTCTTCGGATCGCGGACAATTCGGGCGCCCGCCGGGCGCTGGTGATCCGCGTGCTGGGCGGGAGCAAGCGTCGCTACGCCGGCCTGGGCGACATCGTGGTGGTGGCCATCAAGGACGCCATTCCCACCGGCCAGGTGAAGAAGGGCGACGTGGCCAAGGCGGTCATCGTGCGGACGGCCAAGGAGACCCGCCGGAAGGACGGCTCCTACATCCGGTTCGACGAGAATGCCGCTGTCCTGATCAACGACGCGGGCGAGCCGCGGGCCACCCGCATCTTCGGCCCGGTCGCCCGGGAGCTGCGCGAGAAGCGCTACATGAAGATCGTCTCGCTCGCCCCGGAGGTACTGTAGCATGAAGCCGCTCGTCTATAAGAAGGCCAAGCGGGTGCGCCACCAGGCGCCGGTACGGACGCGCCTCCGGATCACCAAGGGTGACACGGTCCAGGTCATCTCGGGTGACGACAAAGGCAAGCGGGGCCGGGTGCTGCGGGTGAACCCCAAGACCGCGCGCATCACCATCGAGGGCGTCAACGTGGTGAAGCGGCACCGGCGGGCCACCCAGACGTCGGAGGCCGGGATCGTGGAGTTCCCGGCGCCGATCCATCATTCGAAGGCGATGCTGATCGATCCCAAGAGCGGGGAGCCCACCCGGGTCCGGCGCCGGGTGGACGCCGACGGCACCGTGGAGCGGATCGCCGTCAAGTCGGAGCAGCCGATCCCGAGGAACCGGTAAGATGGCAGACGAACTCAAAGAGGGCGGGAAGGGCGGGAAAGACGGTAAGGGCGGTAAGGGCGGTAAGGGGGCGCAGCCGGGCAAGGGGGCGCCCGCTCAACCTCCCGCCAAAGGTAAGGGAAAGGATAAAGCGCCGGCCGGAGCGGTGGACCACGCACCCAAGGCCGCCGAGGGCACGCCCCGGCTGCAGGAGTTCTACGAGAAGACCGTCCGCGCCAAGCTGCAGAAGGATTTCGGACTGCCCAACAAGCACCAGGTCCCGCGGATCACCAAGGTGGTGCTCAACATCGGCATGGGCGACGCGGGGAAGAATCCCAAGCAGCTCGAGGCGGCTGTGGACGAGCTGGGGCTGGTCACCGGACAGCACGCGGTGGTCACCCGCGCCAAGAAGGCGATCGCCAACTTCGGCCTCCGGGCCGGCATGCCGGTCGGCGCCACGGTGACGCTCCGCCGGGCGCGGATGTACGAGTTCCTCGATCGCTTCATCACCCTGGCGATCCCCCGGATCCGGGACTTCCGCGGGCTGCCCAACCGGAGCTTCGACGGGCGGGGGAACTACACCTTCGGCATCAAGGAGCAGATGATCTTCCCCGAGATCGACTTCGATAAGGTGGAGAAGATCCATGGGATGGACATCACCATCGTGACGTCGACCGACCGGGACGATCTGGCGATGGCCCTGCTGCGCGAGTTGGGCTGGCCGTTCCGCGGCGAGACCCCGCAGCGCGTCGCCTAGAGGAGACGAGAGGAATGGCAAAGACTGCCTGGATCGAACGAGCCAAGCGCACGCCGAAGTTCAAGGTGCGTACCGTCCGCCGCTGCCAGCGGTGCGGCCGGTCGCGCGCCGTCCTGCGGAAGTTCGGCCTCTGCCGCATCTGTTTTCGTGAGCTCGCCCTGAAGGGGGAAATCCCGGGCGTGCGCAAGGCCAGCTGGTAAGGGGACATAGGGAATGAGCCTGACAGATCCTGTCGCGGATATGCTCACTCGCATCCGGAACGCCTGCTCGGCGGGCCATCGGCGCGTCGACATGCCGGTGTCCAAGCTGAAGGCCGAGGTGGCCCGGCTGCTGCGTGACAACCACTACATCGCGGATTTCAAGATCCTCGATGACGGCGCCCACGGCGTCCTGCGGTTGTACCTGAAGTATCACAACGAGCTCCCGGTCATCCGGGAGATGCGGCGCGTCTCGACGCCCGGCCTCCGGCGCTACGTCAAGTGCCGTGAGCTCCCGCGGGTCAAGAATGGGCTCGGCATGGCGATCGTCTCGACACCCAAGGGGTTGATGACCGACCGCGAGGCCCGTACCGCCAACCTCGGCGGCGAGCTGCTCGCCGTGGTCTGGTAGGAGGCCGCCATGTCGCGCATCGGCAAGAAGCCGGTCACCCTGCCCAAGGGCGTGAATCTCGAGCTGCAGGGGCAGACCGTCGCGGTGAAGGGACCCCGGGGCGAGCTCCGGCGGACCCTGCATCCCGAGATGCAGCTCGCCTTCGACAAGGGCGTCCTCACGGTAGCCCGGCCCAGCGAGGACAAGCGGCACAAGGCGCTGCACGGACTCACCCGCACCCTGGTGCAGAACATGGTCGACGGGGTGTCCAAGGGCTTCGTCAAGACGCTGGAGATCCAGGGCGTGGGGTACAAGGCGGAGGCCAAGCCGTACGGCGTCAACCTGGTGGTGGGCTACTCCCACCCGGTCAAGTACGAGGCGCCGAAGGGAATCAAGATCTCGGTGGAGGGCAACACCACGGTCAAGATCGAAGGCGCCGACAAGGAGGCCGTGGGGCAGGTCGCGGCCGAGCTCCGTGCCGTCCGCCCGCCCGAGCCATACAAGGGCAAGGGCATTCGCTATCAGGGTGAGCAGGTCCGCCGCAAGGCCGGCAAGACAGGAGCCAAGTAAGCATGCGCACCATTCACGCGCCCAAGACCCGCACCGATCTGCGCTATCGCCGCCACCTGCGGGTGCGCCGTCGGCTGGCGGGCACCGCCGAGCGGCCGCGGCTCGTGGTGTTCCGTTCGCTCAAGCACATCTACGCCCAGCTGGTCAACGACGATCTCGGCGTGACCCTGCTCGGCGTCAGCGACGCCAGCGAGGGCATCCAGGCCGAGGGCGCCGGGAAGGTGAGCCGGGGCAAGGCGGTGGGCAAGCTGCTGGCAGAGAAGGCCAAGGCGGCCGGGGTCACCAAGGTGGTGTTCGACCGTGCGGGTTACCGTTACCATGGTCGCGTGCAGGCCGTCGCCGACGGCGCGCGCGAAGGTGGATTGGAGTTTTAAATGGCTGAAGAGACGGCAGGCACCACTCAGAGCGGGCCGGGCTCCCACAGCGGGCCAGGGTCGGAAGGCACCGCCGCGCAGACGGGCAATCCCGCCGACGGGCCGGGCGTTGCCGAGCGGCCGGCCGGCACCGACCGACCGCGCGGGCGGGGCGGGCGGGGTGGAGGCGAGCGGAGTGGCGGCGGGCGCGGCCCGCGGCGCGACCGCGGCGACCGCGACCACCAGAGCGACCATGTCGAGAACGTCATCGCGATCAACCGGGTGGCCAAGGTGGTGAAAGGTGGCCGGCGGTTCTCGTTCAACGCCCTGGTCGCGGTGGGTGACGGCAAGACCAAGGTGGGCATCGCCACCGGCAAGGCCAACGAGGTCTCCGAGGCGGTCCGCAAGGCGGTCGAGGCGGCCAAGCGGTCGATGGTCGAGCTGCCCAAGACCGGCTCCACCATCCCGCACGAGGTCCTGGGCAAGCACGGCGCCGGCCGGGTCCTGCTCAAGCCGGCGGCCACCGGAACCGGCGTCATTGCCGGCGGGCCGGTGCGCGCGGTGCTGGAATGCGCCGGAATCACCGACATTCTGACCAAGAGCCTCGGCTCGTCCAACGCGCACAACATGGTGCGGGCCACGATGAACGGCCTGGGCCAGCTGGTCTCCGTACGTCAGGTGGCGCGCGAGCGCGGGGTCGAGTTCGACCAGATCGCCTACAAGCCGCGGCAGGGGGCCTGATCATGGGTCGCAATCCGGTCGTGGGGCGTCAGGGCCCCGAATATCACGCCGCCACGATTCCAGCCGAGGCGGAGGCGGGCACCCTGGCTGTGAAACAGATCCGCTCGGAGATCGGCCACTCGGAGACCATGCGGCGCACCCTGCGCTCGCTGGGCCTCCGGCATCACCAGCAGACCGTCCGGCTCGCCAACTCGGCGTCGATTCGCGGCATGCTGTTCAAGGTGCGGCACCTCGTCGAGGTGACGCCGGTGGAGGAGCGCTGATGGCAGACGAGATCAGGACCCTCACCTTGTCGTCGCTCCGGCCGGCCCGCGGCTCGACCCAGGCGCGGAAGCGCGTCGGGCGCGGGCCCGGCTCCGGGCTGGGCAAAACGTCGGGCAAGGGCAACAAGGGACACAAGGCACGCACCGGCGGCGGGACCAATCCGGGCTTCGAGGGTGGCCAGATGCCGATGTACCGGCGGCTGCCCAAGCGCGGGTTCACCAACCCGTTCCGGGTCGCGGCCCAGCCGGTCAACCTGTCCCAGCTCAAGAAGGTCACCGCCAGCGAGATCACGCCCGAGACGCTGTACTCGGCGCGACTCATCGGGAAGATCGACGTCCCGGTCAAACTGCTGGGCACCGGCGACGCCGACCGGGCCTATACGGTTCGGGGCGTCGCCCTTTCCGCGTCGGCGCGCGCGAAGATCGAGGCGGCCGGCGGCACCATCGAGGGGTAAGTGACCGCACCACGCGTTCCCGGGCTGGCCATCGACGAAGAGCTGAAGCGCAAGCTTCTGTTCACCCTGCTCGCGCTCGTCATCTACCGGATCGGCGCTCACATCGCCGCACCGGGGGTGAACGTCACCGCGCTGGCCGACTTCATCCGGAACTCCGCCGCCGCCGGGTTCTTCGGACTGTACGACGCTCTGGGCGGCGGCCTCTCCCGGGCCACGGTGTTCGCGCTCGGGATCATGCCCTACATCTCGGCCTCGATCATCTTCCAGCTGGCCGGCGGGGTGGCCCCGTCGATCGGCAAGATGCAGAAGGACGAGGAGGGCAAGAAAAAGATCACCCAGTGGACCCGGTACCTCACCGTGTTCATCTCGCTCTCCCAGGCCTACACCTTCGCGCTGTTCACCGAATCGATTCCCGGCGCGATCGCCAACCCCGGCTTCGCCTCCCGCCTCATCATGGTGGTCACCCTCACCACGGGCGCGATCTTCGTCATGTGGCTGGGGGAGCAGATCACCGAGCGCGGCATCGGCAACGGGATGAGCCTGCTCATCACCTTCTCCATCCTGGAGCGGCTCTGGCCCGGCACGCTCCAGCTGCTGCAGTTCATCCGGAGCGGCGTGGTGAGCGCACCCGGCGCCGTGCTCTTCCTGGCGATTCTGGTGGCGGTGATCGCCGCGGTGGTGGGCATGACCATCGCGGCCCGGCGCATCCCCATCCAGATTCCCCGGAAGGTGATGGGCCGCGGCCGCATCCGGGAAGGGCAGAAGACCTTCATCCCGATCCGGCTGATCACGGCCGGCGTGATGCCGATCATCTTCGCCCAGACGATCATCATCGTCCCGGGCACCCTGGCCAGCTTCACCAAGAACCCGGTGCTCACCGACATCGCCGCCTTCTTCACGCCGGGCGACCTGCCGTACGACCTCACCTTCGCGGTGATGATCCTGCTGTTCAGCTACTTCTACACCTCGATCATCTTCAACTCGGTCGACCTGGCGGAGAACCTGAAGAAGCAGGGAGGATTCATCCCCGGCGTGAAGCCCGGGGCGAGCACGGCGGATTACATCGACTCGGTGCTGGCGCGGATCACCCTGCCGGGCGGCCTCTTCCTCGCCGGGATCGCGCTGCTGCCGATCCTGGTCTCCAAGTGGCTCAGCATCCCGACCCGCGGCTTCGGCGGCACGTCGGTGCTCATCGTGGTCGGCGTGCTGCTGGACACGATCGCCCAGATCGAGCAGCACCGCACGCTCAGGAAGTACGACGGCTTCATGAAGACGGGGCGGGTGAAGTTCCGGGGACGGCAGCAGAGGTACATGTAGCGCGGGGGGAAGGCGGTAAGGGCGGTAAGGACGGGAAGGGCGGTAAGGTTCGCGATGGAGGCCCTGCGCCCTTACCGCCCTTCCCGTCCTTACCGCTCTTACCGCCTCTCCGCAATCGACCATCTCGAAAGGACACCGTGGACATCCTCCTCATGGGCCCGCCCGGCGCGGGGAAAGGCACGCAGGGCGCGCTACTGGCGTCGGCGTACGGGCTTCCCAAGTTCGCCACCGGTGACCTGCTGCGGGACGCGGTGAAGCGGGGCACGCCCCTGGGACGCCAGGCCAAGGCCATCATGGAGGCGGGACATCTCGTGAGCGACGACATCATTCTCGGGGTAGTACGGGAGGAGCTGGGCAAGCCGGAGGCCGCCAAGGGAGTGATCTTCGACGGTGTGGTCCGTACCATCCCGCAGGCCGAAGGGGTGGAGCAGATCCTGGCGGACCAAGGACGCAAGATCGACGCGGTGCTCTTCTTCGACGTGACCGACGAGGAGATCCTGGCCCGGCTGGGCCGGCGGCGGGTGGAGGAGCAGCGGCCCGACGACGATCCGGCCGCCGTCGGCATCCGGCTTCGAGCGTACCGGGAGCAGACCGCCCCGGTGCTCGCCTGGTACGAGGCCCGGAACGGTGTCAAACGGGTGCCCGCGGTCGGCTCGGTCGAGGAGATCGCCGGACGGGTGCGGAAGGCGCTGGGACGGTAGTGTGATCACCCTCAAGTCCCCCAAGGAGATCGAGGTCATGGCGCACGCCGGCGGGATCGTGGCGGGCACCCTGGCGCTGATGCGGAAGATCCTCCGGCCCGGGATGACGACCGAAGATCTCGACGTGGCGGCCGAGTCGTTCATCCGGAGCCACGAGGGAGCAACGCCCTCGTTCAAGGGGCTCTATGGGTTCCCCAAGACGCTCTGCACTTCGATCGACCAGGAGATCGTGCACGGCATCCCCTCACCCAAGCGGGTGCTCAAGGAGGGGAGCCTGGTGAGCGTGGACGTCGGGGTGCAGTTCGAGGGTCTGCACGCCGACTCGGCCACGACCTTGCCCGTCGGGAAGGTCACCCCGGAGGCGATGCGCCTGCTCGCGGTGACGCAGGAATGTCTGGTCGCGGGCATCGCCCAGGCGAGAGTGGGGAACCACGTGGGCGACATCGGGCACGCGGTGCAGACCGTGGCGGAAGGGGCGGGATACGGCGTGGTGCGCGAGCTGGTAGGGCACGGGATCGGGACCCGGTTCCACGAGGAGCCCCAGATCCCCAATTACGGCAGCCCCAAACGGGGGCCGCGCCTGCTGGAAGGGATGACCCTCGCCATCGAGCCGATGATCACCATCGGGAGCCCGGCCACCAGGACGCTGGCGGACAAGTGGACCGTCGTGACTGCCGACGGGACGCTTTCCGCGCACTTCGAGCACACCGTCGCCATCACGGCGAACGGCACCAGGATCCTGACCACGAGCTGAGGGTCAGACCACCCGCTCGTTCAGCAACTGTCGCACCCGCCACTCCGTCGCCTCGACCCGCTCCAGCAGCGCCAGCGCCCGCTCCAGCGTCGCCTTCGCGCTCGGCGCGCCCTGGACATTGCTGCGGATGGCCCAGTAGGCGCTCCTGGCCGCGCCGGCCGCCAGGAAGCTGGCCGTTGCCGCATCGCCCACCGCGCTGGCGAGTCCCCCGTCCGCCATCGCCGAGGCCAGCTCCGCGATCTCGGCGAGTCGCCCCAGCAGCTCGAGCTGCAGGGCCGTGCCGGTCCGGAGCGCCGCCTGCTTGGCCATCTCCCGCGCCGCGCGCTCGGCCTCGCTGGCCCGGGGCAACGCGAGGGCCTCACCGAAGCGGACGAACGCCTCCGCGTCTTGCGCGGCGAGGTCGACCAGCTCGCGGCTCAGCTCCGTGGTCCGGTCCAGCGAGCGCTGGGCCTGCGGATGGACGGCCGCGTACTTCTCCCGCTGCAGCGTAAGCCCGGCCACCATGCCCAACAGCGCGGACGCCAGTGCTCCGCCCAGAGCGGCCGCGGTGCCCCCGGCGGCGGCAGCGCTGGGACGGGCCAGGGCGGCGATCCATTCGCCCAGCGGGCTCTCCGGGCCGGGCAGCGAGGGGTCGCGCTGAGCGTCGAGTGGCATTCAGTCCTCCGAGGCGAGCACGTCGAGGAGCCAGGCGTGGATGGCGGGATTTCCGGCGACGATGGCGGTATGCTCGATGCCCACGTCCCGGCCGGCCGGGTCGGTCACTCTGCCCCCCGCCTCGCGAATGAGCAGCACACCGGCGGCGATATCCCAGATGGAGAGCTGCTGCTCCCAGAAGCCGTCGAACCGCCCGGCGGCCACGTCCGCCAGATCGAGCGCGGCGGAGCCGGGCCGGCGAATGCCGCTGGTGCGCGCGGCGACCCGGGCGAACTGCCGCTGGTATTCCGCCATGCGGGTGACATCCTTGAAGGGGAACCCGGTGCCGATGAGCGCGAACCCCGGATCCTCGATGGCGGAGACCGAGAGGCGGCGCTCGCCCTGCCAGGCGCCGCCCCCGCGTGTGGCGTGATACATCTCGTTGCGGGGGACCTGCAGGACCACGCCCGCTTCCAGCACCCCGTCCACCGCCGCGGCGATGGAGACGGCGTAGCTGGGAAAATCGTGCAGGAAGTTGGTGGTGCCGTCGAGCGGATCGACGATCCAGACCAGCCCGTCGGTGACGATCTCGGGCCGGAGCTCCTCGCCCACCATCCGCGCGCCCGGCGCGGCCGCCAGCAGCGTCTCCGCGATCATCTGCTCGGCGGTGCGATCGACCTCGGTGACGAAGTCGCGGCTCCCCTTGAAGCTCCAGCGGCTGGGATCGGCAGGCCGCTGCACCGAGCGCAGGTATCCGGCCGCGCGTCCCGCGGCCGCCGTGGCAAGGTGCAGTAAGTCCAAGGCAGACACTGTCTTGCTGGCCTCTACCGAACCGGGTAACTTGGGTGATGCCACGGATATTCTCGGGGATTCAACCGTCCGGCGAGCTGCATATCGGCAACTGGCTCGGCGCGGTCCAGAATTGGGTGACCCTCCAGCTCAGCTACGACTGCATCTACTGCGTCGTAGACCTGCACGCGATCACCGGAAAGTACGATCGAGCCACACTGGTCCAGCGAACGCGCGACATGGCCGTCGGCCTGCTGGCGTCGGGGATCGATCCCGCCCGGGTCATCCTGTTCGTCCAGTCCCACGTGCCGGAGCATTCGGAGCTGCAGTGGCTGCTCAATACCATCACGCCGGTCGGCGAGCTCGAGCGGATGACGCAGTTCAAAGATAAGGCTCAGCGCTTCGAAAGTGTCCCGGCCGGCGTGTTGAACTATCCCATCCTCATGGCGGCGGATATCCTGCTCTACCGCGCGGACCTGGTCCCGGTAGGCGACGACCAGACCCAGCACCTGGAGCTGACCCGGGAGATCGCCCGCAAGTGGAACGCGGAGTTCGGTGGGGGCGAGGAGTATTTTCCCGAGCCCAAGCCGCTCCTCACCGAGGCCAAGCGGATCGTCGGGCTGGACGGCCAGGCCAAGATGTCGAAGAGCCTGGGGAACACCATCGGCCTGCTCGACACGCCGGAGGAGATCTGGGCCAAGCTCCGGCCCGCCAAGACCGACCCAGCGCGGGTGACGAAGCGGGACCCGGGCACTCCCGAGGTCTGCAACATCTACCACCTGCACCAGTACTTCTCGCCGCCCGAGACGGTGGCGCTGGTGGCGGAGAACTGCCGGGGCGCCAAGTGGGGCTGCCTCGACTGCAAGCGGGTCCTGGCCGACAACATGATCCGCACCCTCGCGCCTATCCGGGAGCGTGCGCTGGAGCTGCAGGCCCAGCCCGAACGGGTGGACCAGATCCTGGGCGACGGCGCGGCGGCCGCCCGGCGCATCGCCGCGGAGACCATGCGGGAAGTGCGCGAGCGGATGGGGTTCCTGCCGGCCGACTGCCGGACCTCTCACTTTTCGACCTGACGGCGTCCCATGGAAAAGATCATCAAGGCGGCAGTCGAGCGCGGCGCGTCCGACCTGCACATCAAAGCCGGGGACGTCTTCCGTGCGCGGATCAACGGCAAGCTGGTGCCGCTCACCAAGCAGCGCCTGACGCCGGACCAGACCAAGGCGATCGCCCTCAAGCTGATCAGCACCGACCACGACCGGGCCCAGCTCGATCGCCTGCGCGACTTCGATTGTTCCTGGGGCATGCCCGGCGTCGGGCGGTTCCGGGTCAACGTGCTGCGCCAGCGCTCCTCGTTCATGATCGTGATGCGGGTCATCCCCTTCGCCGTGCCCACCATCGAGTCGCTCCGGCTGCCCGAGGTGCTCAAGACCGTGGCCGACTCGGAGCGGGGACTGGTGCTGGTCACCGGCGTGAGCGGCAGCGGAAAGACCTCGACGGTGGCCGCCATCATGCATCACATCAACAGCACCATGCACAAGCACGTGATCACCATCGAGAATCCGATCGAGTTCCTGCACCGCGATCTGAGCTGCTCGATCACCCAGCGTGAGGTCGGCGTCGACACCGACAGCCTGGCCGTCGGGCTCCGTGCGGCGCTCCGGCAGGACCCCGATGTGGTGGTCCTCGGCGAGATGGCGGACGCGGAGACCATCGATACGGCGGTCAAGGCGGCGGAGCGGGGCCATCTGGTCATCGCGTCCCTGCCGACGCCCGATGTCGTCACCACCATCGAGCGCGTGCATGCCACGCTGCCGGCCGAGGAGCGGGAGATCGGCCGCATGCGGTTCTCCGAATCGTTGCGCGCGGTGATCTCCCAGCAGCTCCTGCCCCAGAAGGGGAAGGAGGGCCGGGTCGCGGCGGTCGAGGTGCTGATCACCACCCCCGCGGTTCGGGAGTGCCTGACCTATCCCTCCCGCACGACCGAGCTCCGGCGCCACATGGCCGACGGCAAGAAGCAGTTCGGGACCCAGACCTACGAGCAGCATCTCGCGGAGCTGGTCGAGGCCGGCCTCATCAGCCAGGAGACCTCCAAGGCGGCGGTGGCCCTCGCCGGCCTGCCCGGGACCGGCGGCGGGTCTGGCAAGAAAGGCTCGAAGCAGGCGTCCGGCTGATCCACCCGCCCATGCCGAGCCTGGAGCAGACCATGGCTTTGGTGCTGAGTCTTCCTCGCGAGGCGGGCACCGCGGCCGGACTGCAGGCACGGGAGGCGGTCACCACCCACCTCACCGGGCTCGGCTATCGGGTCTCGGTCCAGCCATTCACCTTCGCGCCGTCCAGCCTCAACGCTCTGCCCGTCTTCGGCGCGGGGCTCGGCGGACTGGCGCTGCTGCTGCTGCCGCTCCTCTGTCTGCCAGGCGCTCCCCGGTGGGGAGCCCTTCTCCTCTGGGTGAGCGGCCTCGCCAGCCTGGCCCTGCTCTCGTTTGGGATCGGCGCCGGCTGGATCACCCTGGGCGCGGTGCTCCGGGACGACGCCAACCTCATCGCCACCCGCGGCGACGTCCCCATCCGGCGCTGGATCGTGGCCCATCTCGACACCAAGGCGCAGGGGCATTCCATGGCGGGCCGCCTGGTGGCGGTCTGGGTGATCGGCGCGGCCGTGGCCGTACTGAGCATGCTGGCGGCGCTCCGACTCCGCCACTCCGAGCCGCTGCCTCTGGTGGCGGCGGGCGCGCTGCTGGCGCTGGTGGCGGGCGCCTTGGCGGGCGGAGGACGACTCCGCGGGACTTCGCGCGGCGCCCGGGATAACGGAAGCGGCGTCTTCGCGGCCCTGGCGGCCGCCGAGGCTTCGACGGACCCGACAAGCGGCGTGCTCATCACCGGCGCGGAAGAGTTCGGGCTGGTCGGCGCCCGGGTATTCGCCCGGCTCTCCTCCGATCGACTGCGCGGGTCAGCGGTCATCAACCTGGACACCATCGACCAGGAGGGCCAGCTCTACCTGGTGAGCCACGACGCGCGGGGGGATGCACTGGCCGAGACGGAGGCCACCCGCCTCGCGGCCGCCGGGCTCCATGCCCGGCGCCGTCGCCTGCCGCTCGGAATTCTGGTGGACAGCCTGCCACTGGCCCGGACCGGCGTGCCGGCACTGACGGTCGGGCGGCTCACCTGGCGTACCCTCCAGAGAATTCACACGTCACGGGACACGCCCGAGGACCTCTCACTCGCTGCCGCGGAGCGGATCGGCCGGGCGCTCGGCTCGAATTGACGTTTGCCTCTCCAGCGCATAGGTTTCGCCGAGGATGCTGGAGCCCCGCGAGGGGCTCTTTTCATTGGTCGACCGGGAGACACCGCATGTTCGACGCGAAGACCACCTGCGTGGTGGTCGTCGGTGCCCAGTGGGGCGACGAAGGCAAGGGCAAGCTGGTCGACGTCCTGGCCGAGCGGGCCGAGCTGGTGGTGCGCTACCAGGGAGGGGCCAACGCCGGACACACGGTGGTCATCGGCGATTCCCAATTCATCCTTCGGCAAATCCCTTCCGGCATCCTCCATCCGGGCGTCTCCTGCATCGTCGGCAACGGAGTAGTGCTCGATCCCGAGACCCTGTTCGGCGAGCTGGACCAGCTGGCGGCGAGAGGAATCGACACCAACGGCCGCTTTTTCATCTCGGACCGGGCCCACCTGGTGCTGCCCTACCACAAGCTGCTGGATGCGGCGAGCGAGAAGAGCCAGAAGCTGGGGACCACCGGCCGCGGCATCGGCCCGGCGTACGAGGACAAGTACGGGCGGCGGGGCATCCGAGTCACCGACCTGCGCCGGCTGGAATGCGCGCGCACCATGCTGGCGGACCGGGTCGGCCGGGCCAACCGCCTGCTGGAGATGATGGGGAGCGGCGAGCGCGCCTCACTCGACCAGCACGTCGCGCTGCTCGAGCGGCTGGCGCCTCGACTACTCCCGCTCGCCGCCGACACCGGCCTGGTGGTCCATCGCGCGGTCCGCGCCGGTCGCCGGGTGCTGCTCGAAGGCGCCCAGGGCGCGCTGCTCGACGTCGACCACGGCACCTACCCCTTCGTCACCTCCTCCAACACTACCGCCGGAGGGGCGGCCGTGGGCGCCGGGATCGGACCCACCGCGATCGACGGCGTGCTTGGGGTGGTCAAGGCGTACACCACACGAGTGGGAAATGGCCCGCTGCCCACCGAGGCCGAGGCGCCGTTCGGCGAGCGGCTGCGGGAGCTGGGCGGCGAGTTCGGTGCAGTCACCGGGCGGCCCCGCCGGTGCGGCTGGTTTGACGCCACGGTGGTGCGCTACGCCGCACGGGTGAACGGGTTGACCGGGCTCGCCGTCACCAAGCTGGATGTCTTGGATTCCTTCGCCGAGGTCCCGATCTGCAGCGCGTACCGGCTAGACGGGGCGAGTTGCGGAGAGATGCCGGCGGAGGTGGACGCGCTCGGGCGAGTGCAGCCGGTCTACGAGGTACAGCCCGGCTGGCAGCGGCCCACCGGAGACGCGCGGCGTCTGGCCGACCTGCCCACGGCGGCACGGGCGTATCTGGACCGGCTGCAGGCGCTCATCGACGTGCCGGTGCGGTACGTGAGCGTCGGCACCCGCCGCGATCAGATCATCGAGGTATGAGCGAGCCGACCGAGCTTCTGGTCATCGGCGCCGGGCCCATCGGCCTGGTGGTGGGCATCGCCGCCAAGCAGGCGGACCTGTCCTGCGTGCTGCTCGACCGGCGCACCATCGTCTCGACCATCGAGCGCTATCCGCTGAGTATGACCTTCTTCTCCACGCCGGAGCGAATCGAGATCGGTGGCATCCCCTTCATCGCCAGCCACGAGAAGCCGACTCGGCACGATGGGCTGCTGTACTACCGACGAGTCGCGGAGCACTTCGGGCTCGATATCCGCCCGGGAGAGGAAGTGGTGGACGTGGCGCGGGAGCCCGAGGGCGGGTTCCGGGTCGACGTGCGCCGGCCCCACGACCGGGTCTCCTACCGTACGGACGCGGTGGTGTTCGCCACCGGGTACTACGACAACCCCAACTTCCTCCGCATCCCGGGCGAGGAGCTGCCCCACGTCTCCCACTACTTCATCGAGGGACATCCCTACTGGCACCGGCGAGTGGTGGTGATTGGGGCGGGGAACAGCAGCGTGGATGCGGCGCTGGAATGCTGGCGGGCGGGTGCGACGGTGACACTGGTCCACTTCGGCGAGGGCTTCGACCGCACGGTCAAGGCGTGGGTGCTGCCCGACATCGTGAACCGGGTGAAGGAAGGGAGCATCGGAGTGCGCTGGCGGTCCCGGATCCGGGCGATCACTCCGGTGGACGTGGAGCTCGTCTCCGAAGCGACCGGCGAGATGGAGCGGCTCCCGGCCGACGCGGTCCTCGCCATGACCGGCTATCACGCCGATACCTCCCTGGTCCGCCGGCTCGGCGTGCCGGTCGATCCCGAGACTGGGATCGCCGCGCACCACAGCGACTCGATGGCGACACCGGTGGAAGGCTGCTATCTGGCGGGGGTGATCGCGAGCGGGAACGATGCGAACCGTCTCTTCATCGAGAACTCCCGCGGGCATGGCGATCTCATCGTCAGCCACATCCTGGCGCGACAGCGGGCGGCCAAGGTCCGTGCCGGGCGGAAGGCGGCGGGTTAGGCGATCTCCTCCAGGGTGATCCGGTCGTCCCACCGTTGCATCATCTCGATGAACGCCGACGACATGGCGGGATCGAACTCGGTCCCCGAGCGTTTTCCCAGGTACTCCAGCGCTTCGGCAGATGTCCAGGCGTCGCGATACGGCCGCCGGGTGCGGAGCGCGTCGTAGACGTCGCACACGTGAACCAGCCGGCTCGCCTGGTGCACCTCGCGCTCGTAGTGCGCCCGCGGATACCCGCTGCCGTCATGTCCCCGGTGATGCTCGTACGCCACCACCGCCGCGAGATCGAGCGGCTCGCTGCCCTCGAGAATCATGCGAGCCCCGTCCGCCGGATGGGCCTCGACCACTGCGCGCTCCTCGGCTGTCAGCTTCCCCGGCTTGGACAGGATCTCGCGTGGAATCCGCACCTTGCCCAGGTCGTGCAGCAGTCCCGCCAGTCCGAACGCCCGCACCGCCGGCGGCGCCAATCCGAGAAACTCGCCCAGCGCCATGGTGAGCACCGACACGTTCATCGAGTGGGTGGTCGTGTACTGATCGAACTCCTTGAGCTGCAGCAGCGGCATCACCATGGCCTGGCCGCCGTGCATCGCCATGGAGAGCGACCGTACGACGCCGTAGGCCTCGAGCATCGGTATCGGCTTGCCCGCGCCGACCTCCTGGTGCACCCAGCCAACGGCATCGCGCTCTTCCCGCAGCGAGTAGGCGAGCGTGGCCACCGGCAGCGGCTCGCTGCTGGCGGCCGGGCAGCCGGTGTCGTCGATCCGGATCCGGCCGAAGCGGATCCCTTCCGGACCGTCCTGCCACAGGTCGCCCCGGGGGTCGCCGGCAAGACCGAGAACCGCGGCTGCGTGACCCAGGAAGCGCTCGAACTGCGGCTCCGATACGGGACCCGTGATTTCCAGCCGCTCGATACCGCCCTGGGCGAAGCGGGCGCTCCACTCCCAGCGCTCGAGCTCGGGCAGCAGATCTCGCCCGAACAGGACCTCCTCCGGCAGGAAGGTGAAGACCAGCGACGGCCGGCCCTGCTGAACGTCGGAAAGCTGGCGGTAGGCGGCGTCAGCGGCGCGTCGCACGGCTGGATGACCCTCGCCGTACAGACCGAGGGTGGAGAGGGCGTGCGACAGCGCGGTGAGGAACCGGACCGGCTCGCTCATGCGAAGCGCAGCGTGGCGGCGTCGCGGATCTCGGGATCGTGGTGTTTCCGCGCGACCGCGAGCATGCTTTGGACCTGCGGATGCGCACCCCAGTAGCGCGCCAGCGCGGCCAGGGTGGCCAGCATGACCGGCGACTTCGATTGCAGGCGCCAGCCGAAGATATGCTGCCGCGCGCCGGAGAGCTGGAGCAGCCGCTCCACCGCCCGCGGTCCGCTGTGCCGAGCCACCACCCGGATCGCCAGGGCCCGGAGCTCCCCCGGGCGGCGCCAGTCGTCGGTGAATCGCTCCACGGCGCAAAGCGCTTCCGGCGGGCAGGCCTCAACTGCCGCCCGAAGCACCAGGGTCACGATCTCCGGGCTCGCATCCTCCAGCCCGTGCACGATCGCCGAGGTTCGGTGGGCGGGAAACTCCAGGAGAAGCTTGTAGGCCTCGCGCCGGAGCCGCGGCTCGGGATCACGGGCGTAGGTCACCGCCGAGAATCCGGCGGGCCAGGTGTGCAGGGTCCGCAGCAGCGCGAGCAGGTTCCGCTGCACGTACCAGGGTGCCTTGGCGAGCCGCGCGGCCGCGGCGGGCGCGACGGTGTGGCCGATTGCCTGGAGCAGCTGTAAGGTCCGCGCCCGTGCAGCGCGGTCGACCGATCGCTCGAGCACGTCCAACAGCGGCTCCGTGGCCAGGGGGCCCAGCCGGCTGGCGAGGCCCTCGACCAGGGTGAAGTCGATGCGCTCCGCTGACAGCTCCGTCCGGAGCCGGGCCGGCGTCGCGACCAGTCGCCAGAGCTCGTCCGCCAGGGCGGACGGCGTGGGTGCGCGGCACAGCAGCTCGATCGCGGCCCCGGTCTGCCCGTCGCTCAGGAGGTCGTCGATCGCCCCGCGGACACGGGGACCGTCGCAGTCGATCTCCAGCGCGATCTGCAGCACCACCTGGGGCTCGCAGTCGAGCCGCTCCTCTGCCTCGGGCGACGCATCCGGCGACTGGCGCACCATCCCGTCCAGCACCGCCGTGTAGTTGCCGGGGTTCGGGTCCTCCAGATCCCAATCGGTGATGAGCTGCGCCACGTTGCGGCGCAAGGTCGACTCCGCTTCCGCCCGGTGCCGCTCGGGTCCCTGCTCGGCGTGGTGGGCAAACTTGTGGAGCAGGCGGAGGAGCTGATGCGAGATGGTCTGTCCGGTCGTGGTGGCGGCCGCCTCGACCACCTCGATCACCGCGTCGACCGCGAGCACTTCGGAGGCCGTGAGCGCGAAGCGGCGGCGCTCGCGATCATCGGCGCCGGCCTCGAGCACCCGCCGGAGAGTCTCGGGTTTGAGCGAGGTGACCAGCCGGGAGACGCGCTCGCGCACCCGCGGCTCCCAGGCGCCTTGCCGCCCGGACATCTCGTCGGCGATCTGACCCAGGTAGTCGAGGACCACGCGGTCGTAGGCCACCTGATCGGGCTGCGCGTCGATGGCGCGGGCCACCAGGAGTGGGTCCTCCGCGTCGTTGGCGGCACCACCGTCGGCGGTGAGGGCCAGGTGAGCCAAGCCTAGCCACAGGGTACCGCCCGCGGTGTGCTCCTCGATCGGCCCCTCGTCCTCGTCCTGGAGGAAGAGTCGGGTGAGCTCGGGCGGCTGGATCCGGAGATGGGACCAGGACGAACCAGCCTCGGGCCGGAGCCCGAACGGACCGCGCTCGTCCTGCGGATCCGCCGCCAGTACGCCCAGCAACTCGTCGATCTCCTGCAGCGCGATGCCGCGCTCGAAGCGCACCGTGGCGATGCGGTGCCGGTGGAGCCGGCGCGCCAGGTCACTCAGCAGGGCATTTCGTGGATCGGTGGCGACGCCCGCGACGATGAGCTGATGGCGGGCCACGCCGATGGCGAGCGAGTCGCGCGGGGCCAGCAAGGACTCCAGCCGATTGACGAAGCGCTCGGTGGATTCCTGCAGGTGGGGGTGGCCGAGCGGGTACATCGCGCGCTTGTGAAGCACGATCGAAAACTCGACCAGGAAATCAGCCAGGTCCCGGGAGAGCGTCGTGACGGATCGCGCGCCTGGCGGGGGAGAGCCGGGCGCGGGAGAGGGCGAGCTGGGTTCCTCGTGCCTCGAGCTCAGGGACATGGGTATCGGCCGGGTTGCGGTGCCCGCTGCAGAAGCAAGATTTCCGCCACTGGGCGGCCGTGGTCAAGTTATTGTGGCTAATTATCTTACGAAGTGTTGCGCGGCGGTATCGGGAGGATCGGAACGGGTCATCTGCGGGAAGTCGTGGATTCGGCAGATCAGGCCCTGGCCCAGCGAGGCGATTATGGCTGCCTGGCACCTCGCGCGGCTTCCTTCGCACGTTGTCCCGCCCTATTTTCCCTCGCTCCGACAGCCCCTCCCTTCAACGCCTGGCGTTTCATGGCCGATACCGCCCTGATGGACAAGCTGGTCTCCCTCTGCAAGCGCCGCGGATTCGTCTTCCAGTCCTCCGAGATCTACGGCGGGCTGGGGTCGGTCTGGGATTACGGGCCGCTGGGCGTCGAGCTCAAGAAGAACGTCAAGGATCGCTGGTGGGACGCCATGGTGCATGCCCGCGACGACATCGAAGGGCTGGATGCCGCCATCCTGATGCATCCCCGGGTGTGGGAGGCATCCGGTCACGTGGCCGGATTCACCGACCCGCTGGTCGACTGCCGCCATTGCAAGACCCGCTTCCGCGCGGACGACCCGCGCATCAAAGGCACCCCGGGTCAGCCCGATGCCCAGTGCCCCGTCTGCGGCAACAAGGGGACGCTCACCGAGCCGCGGCTCTTCAATCTCATGTTCAAGACCTTCATGGGGCCGGTGGAGGAGCAGGCGGCCGTGGTGTATCTGAGGCCGGAGACCGCCCAGGGGATCTACGTCAACTATCTCAACGTCCTGCAGAGCTCACGGCAGAAGGTGCCCTTCGGCATCGCCCAGATCGGCAAGGCGTTCCGCAACGAGATCACCCCGGGGAACTTCATCTTCCGCACCCGCGAGTTCGAGCAGATGGAGATGCAGTTCTTCGTGCAGCCGGGCACCGACGCCGAGTGGTTCGAGCGGTGGCGCGCCTGGCGCATGGAGTGGCATCAGGCGCTCGGACTCACCCCCGCCAAGCTGCAGTGGCACCAGCACGACGCCACCGAGCTGGCGCACTACGCCCGGGCCGCGTACGACGTGCAGTACGAGTTTCCCTTCGGCTGGCAGGAGATCGAAGGGGTCCACAACCGGGGGGACTTCGATCTCGGCCGGCACCAGGAGTTCTCCGGCAAGAAGCTGGAGTACTTCGACCAGGCGGCCAACCAGCGCTACCTCCCCAACATCGTCGAGACCTCCGCCGGGGCCGACCGGGTGGCGCTGACCCTGCTGGTGGATGCCTACCGTGAGGAGCAGGTGGAAGGAGAGACCCGTGTGGTGCTCGGTCTTCACCCCGCGGTCGCCCCGATCAAGGCGGGCGTCTTTCCGCTGGTGAAAAAGGATGGAATGCCGGAGCTGGCCACCGAGCTCTATCACGGGCTCAAGCGCCGGTTCCCCTGTTTCTACGACGACAGCGGCGCGATCGGCCGGCGCTACCGTCGAATGGACGAGGCGGGTACCCCGTTCGGCATTACGGTGGATGGTGAGACGACCAGCGCCCGGACAGTCACCGTGCGTCATCGCGATTCGATGCAACAGGAGCGGGTGGGTCTGGACCAGGTGGCGGAGTACCTGGCGGCGCGCCTCTGAGCCAGCGGGGAGTGCCGCCAGGTTATCTTCCCCGCTCGTCGCGGAAAGGACCCTCGCAGTGATTCGCCGGCTGGCGGTGGCGAGCCTTGGGCTCGCCGGAGCAGCGCAGGCCCAGAGTGCGGACCCGGGCTACCGGGTCGGCGTGGTGAGTGAATCCGCCGACCTCGTCACCTGGCTCAAGCCGGTGGCGGGAGGGCTGGCGCGCGATCATGTGGTGCCGGTCGGCCTCATGCCGTCCGACAACGACGGTCCGCACAACCTCGCGGTCTCGCGCGATCAGAAGAGCTACTACGTCACCATCGCGCACGGCACGCCATTCGGCTCGCTCTGGAAGCTCGACGTGGCGGGGGACACGCTCCTTGGCCGCGCCGAAGTCGAGCTCTTTCCCACCACCATCGGGCTCACGCCCGACGGCCAGTTCGCCTTCGTGGCCAACTCCGACTTCCACGGGGATCATCCCCGGGTCAACGTCGTCTCGGTGGTTCATCTCCCCACCATGACCAAGATCACCGACCTCCCGTCCTGCGATATGCCGCACGGGGTGAAGGTGAATCATGCGGGCACTCGGGTCTATCTCTCCTGCATGCACAGTGACGAGATCCTGGAGCTCCAGGTGGGCACCTTCGCCATCACCCGGCGGGCCGCAACCGGAGGGCCCCACGCGATGGCGGGCATGTCGATGGAATGCGCGCCCACGTTCGTGTCGGTCTCACCGGACGACCGCCGGCTCTACGTCGCCTGTAATTACGGCAACAGCCTGCAGGTCTGGGATGCGGCCACGCTCACCCGGACGAAGGAGATCCCGCTGGGGAAGGGCGCCTACAACGTGGAGCCGTCGCCCGACGGCAAGCTGGTGATCGTCACCAACAAGAAGGACCAGAGCGTGAGCCTGGTTGACGCCGTCGGCCTGACCGAGCTGGCCCGGATTTCCACCAGCAAGAAGGTCGTGCACGGCGTGGCCTTCTCGCCCGACGGACGGCTGGCGTACGTGTCCTGCGAATCGATCGGCGCCGATCCCGGGGCGGTGGACGTCATCGACCTTGCCTCCCGCAGGCTGATCTCCAGCATCGCGGTACCGGGCCAGCCGACGGGGATCGCCATCCGCTCCGTGGGCCAGCAAACCTCAACCCACTGAGTCTCGCCATGGTGTACCAGGTCGTCACGACGCTGGACGGCGCGGAGGTGCTTCGCCGGGCCAAGCGGTTCTTCGGGGAGCGGATCCCGATGCAGGCCGCATTTCCGGAGAAGGAGGGGCCCACTTACCTGACGCTGCGCGGCCAGGGCGGGGAGGAGATCGCGATCGCGGTGATGGCCTCGGGGGACGGGACCCGGGTGCGCGCCTCGACTCTGCTGTTCGACCAGCAGGTCGACCGGTTCCTCTCCACGCTGCCCGCGCCCTCGGAGACCGTGGCGTGAGCGCGGTCATCCCGCTGCGCGTCATGGTCCAGGATGCCTGGGACCAGGTGCGGCTCGATCTCCCGGCCTCCACGCCGCTGGCCGAAGTGAAGCGGCAGGCGCTTCAGGCCACCCGGGTCATCGGCAATCCGGACGCGTACCTCCTCAAGTTCCGCGGTGCCGAGTTGGAGGACGAGTCGCGCTCATTGGCCGAGGCGGGGCTGGTGCCCAACGGGGCGCTGATCGTGCTTCGCCGCCGCCGGCAGCCGGTTCGCTAGCGGGAGCACCCCGGGTGCCCATTCGCGTCTTCACGCACCCGGACTGTCTGCGGCACGACCCCGGCCCCGACCACCCGGAGACGCCCGCCCGACTCAACGTGCTGCTCTCCGCGCTCCGGAGCCGCTCCGCCGTCCATGTAATCGAGGCCGCGCCGGGGCCCCGTGAGGCACTCCTCGCCGTTCATCCCGACAACTATCTTCGCAGTCTCGAATCGATGAGCGCGCGGGGCGGCGGTGCGCTCTTTCTCGACACCATTCTGAACGATGCGAGCTGGGCTGCGGTCCTTGGCGCCACCGGTGCCGCGCTCGCGGCGGTGGAGCATGCCCTGGCCGGGCGAGGGAATGCCTTCGCCGCCATCCGTCCGCCCGGCCATCATGCACTGGCCGCCAGAGGCATGGGGTTCTGTCTCACCAACAACGTGGTGGTCGCTGCGCGGCACGCGCAGGCGGCTGGCCACCGCCGCGTGCTGATCGTGGATTGGGACGTGCACCACGGCAACGGCACTCAGGCGCTGGTCCAGGCCGATGAGACGGTCCGCTATGTCTCGCTGCACCAGCACCCGTGGTATCCTGGCACCGGGATGGCGGAGGAGCGGGGAGTGGGCAACATCTTCAACGTTCCGCGCGGGCCCGGGAAGCCGCCGACGCTCTACGTGGACGATCTCTGGGCGGCCGTCCAGGCCGCGACCCAGGACTGGAGCCCAGCGCTGGTCCTCGTCTCCGCCGGCTTCGACTCTATGCGGGGCGATCCGCTCGGCGGCTTCACCCTGGAGCCCGCACATTACGCCGACCTGACGCTGCGGCTTCGCGAGCGGCTGCCCCACGCGCCGATCGTCGGGCTGCTGGAGGGCGGCTACGTTCCCTCCCGCCTCGCTGATGGGGCGCTGGCGCACGTGACCGCGCTCGCCTAGTCTACAAGCCGCGCCCCCCGACCACCCTCCGACCAGTCCGAGGCTCCCGTGACCCAGCGCCTTCATCTGGAAGCCGAGTTCCTCGAGCTCCGGACCAAGCATCCGTTCATCATCGCGCGCGGGGGCCAGAGTGACTACCGGACCATCTGGGTGCGCCTGCGCGATGGCGACGGCCACGAGGGGTGGGGCGAAGCCGCGCCGACCAAGTTCTACGGCGAGACGCCCGAGTCGGTGCTCTCCGCGCTCAACCTGTACGCCTGCGAGATGCCGGAGAGCCCGTTCGATCTGGAGGAGACCGAGCGCCGCTGGGCCACCATGTTGCGGCGAAATCCGGCGGCCCGCTCAGCGCTCTCGGCGGCCCTGCACGACCTGGCGGGCAAGCGACTCGGGGTACCCGTGTATCAGCTCTGGGGGCTCGACCCCGCCAAGGCGCCGATGTCCACCTTCACCATCGGACTGGACACGCCGGAGAAGCTCCGGGCCAAGGTGCTCGAGGCGGCCCAATATCCCATCCTCAAGATCAAGCTGGGCACCGACCGCGACGTCGAGATCCTGCGGACCATCCGCGACACCACGGACAAGGAGATTCGGGTCGACGCCAACTGCGGCTGGACCGTCAAGCGGGCCATCGCCATGCTCCCGGTGCTACAGGAGTTCGGCGTCACCGTGCTGGAGCAGCCGCTGCCGCCGAGTGAGCTGGATGGCCTCGGCGAGATCACCCGCCGCGCGTCGATTCCGGTCATCGCCGACGAGAGCTGCGAGACCGCCGTCGACATTCCCCGGCTGGTCGGAAAGGTGGACGGGATCAATATCAAGCTCGCCAAGTGCGGCAGCCTGCGGGAGGCGATTCGGATGATCGCCATCGCTCGAGCGCACGGGATGATGGTGATGGTGGGTTGCATGATCGAGAGCTCGCTCGGCATCACCGCGGCCGCACATTTCACGCCTCTGGTGGACATCGTCGATCTGGACGGCGCGGCCCTGCTCGCCAACGATCCGTTTCAGGGCGCGTCGATCGACGGCGGGCGGGTGACCCTTCCCGCAGGCCCGGGGCTCGGCGTCCAGGCGAGATGACCACCGGCTCGGTCTCACCGCCGGCGTCGCCGGCGCGGTTCGCCCAGGTTGCCCTCCCGCTCCCGCTCGCTTCCTCGTACACCTACCGAATCCCCGAGACGCTGGAAGACCGGGTGGTCCCCGGCGCCCGGGTGGTGGTGCCGGTACGCCGCCGCGAGCTGATCGGCATCGTGGTGAGCGCGGACGCGCCGGCACCGGAGGCCGAGCCGAGGGACATCCTGGCGGCCCCGGACGAGGAGCCGGCGGTTCCGGCCGGCGTGCTCGCGGCGGCCGAGTGGATCGCGGGCTACTACGGCGCACCGCTCGGACTGACCCTCAAGTGCGTCCTCCCCGCCGGCATGTGGGGCGCCTCCGAGGTGGTCGTTTCCCTGCGCACGACGGCCCGGGTCACCGGCGGCTTTGCCGGCAATGTGCTCGACTGGCTGGGTGATCGTGGCGGCGAGGCATCGGTAGCCACCGCCGCACGGGCGCTCCGGCGCCCGCTCTGGGAAGTGCTCGACCGGCTGGCGCGGGTCGGCGCGGTCGAGCTCCGGGTCGAGCCGCCCGACGTCGGCGGAGCTGGGGCCACCGAGCGGGTCGTCACGCTCGGGGGCGACGCTCCCACCCTGCTCGAGCGCGACGCGCTCTTCCGGCGGGCTCCCAAACAGCGCCGGTTGTACGAGGCGTTGGAGCAGCTCGGCGGCGGTGCGCAGGTGAAGCACGTGGTGACCCAGCTCGGCTTCACGCCGGCGGTGATTCGCGCGCTGGAGGCTCGCGGTCTGGTGCGTATCGAACTCGCCGAGCGGCTGCGGGATCCGTTCGCGGATTCACCGGGGACGCCACCACCCACCGAGCTCACCCCGGATCAGGCTGTTGCCCTCGCCGCGATCGAAGCGCTCGCCCCCGGCGACAGCGCGCTCCTCCTGGGCGTCACCGGCAGCGGCAAGACACTGGTCTACCTCGAGGCAGTGCGGCGGATGCTGGATGCCGGGCGGGGCGCCATCGTGCTGGTGCCCGAGATTGGCCTGACACCGCAGACGGTGAGCCGTTTTCGCGGAGCGTTCGGCGATCAGGTGGCCGTCCTGCACAGCGCCCTGTCCGACGGTGAGCGGGCCGATGCTTGGCGCATGCTCCGGCGAGGCGAGCGCCGAGTGGCGGTGGGGGCCCGCTCCGCCATCTTCGCGCCGGTGGCGAACCTCGGCATGATCGTGCTGGACGAGGAGCACGAGGCAACGTACAAGAACGGCGAAACCCCACGCTATCACGCGCGCGATGTGGCGGCCGTGCGGGCGCGGATCGAGGGCGCCCGGCTCGTGCTCGGCAGCGCCACACCGTCGCTCGAGACGCTGGTCCGAGCGGAGGCCGGGCCAGCGAGCCAGGAGCGCCGGCCTCGACTGCTGCGGCTTCCCCAGCGGATCGGGGCCCGTCCGCTGCCGCCGGTCGAGCTGATCGATCTCCGGACCACGCCGAAGGTCGCGGTCACGGGTGGCCTCGCCTGGTCCGAGTCACTGGACGCGGCCATCGTCGCCGCGCTCGCCCGGGGGGAGCAGGCGCTGCTGCTGCTCAACCGCCGGGGCTTCGCGGCCTTCCTCCAGTGCCCCGACTGCGGGGAGGTCTGGCAATGTCCCCGCTGCAGCATCTCGCTCACGGTGCATCAGACGCCGCCCGGGCTGCGATGTCATTATTGCGGACATCAGGAGGCGCTGCCGTTCACCTGCCGGGCCTGCGCCAATCCGGTGCAGCAGATGCGAGGGATCGGGACCCAGCAACTCGAGCGGCTGCTGACGGAGCGCTATCCCCAGGCCCGGATCGCCAGGATGGATCTCGACACCACCAGTACCAAGTGGTCGCACCAGCGGATTCTCGGCGCGGTTGGCGCGGGTGACGTGGACCTGCTGATCGGCACTCAGATGATCGCCAAGGGGCTCGACTTCCCCAACGTGACGCTGGTGGGCGTGGCCGATGCCGACACCGGACTCTACCTCCCGGATTTCCGCTCGGCGGAGCGCACCTTTCAGCTGCTGGCCCAGGTGGCGGGGAGAACGGGGCGGGGGCCCAAGGGAGGACGGGTGCTGGTGCAGACGCGGCATCCCACCCACCATGCGCTGGTCTGGGCGGCGCGGCACGACGTGGAGGGCTTCCTGCGGGAAGAGCGACTGCTGCGTTCGTCGCCGCCGTATCCCCCGGAAGTGTCGCTAGTCAACCTGCTAGTGTCGGGGCTGGACGAGGTGGCGGTCGGCCGGGCGGCGGCGGGCCTGGCGGACTGGTGCCAGGCGCTGGCAGCAACGCACGGACTGCCGATTACGGTCCTCGGGCCAGCGCCGTGCCCGCTGGCCAAGCTCAAGGACCGTTGGCGGTGGCACGTGCTGCTCAAGGGTCCGGCGGAGTCGCTTGGTCGGGTGGTGCGATATGCGGCGGCCCGCCTGCCGCGGAGCCGGGGCGCCAGAATCGTGATCGATCGGGACCCCGTCTCGCTCCTCTAGGGCTCTGCGCCTCTACGGCTCTGCCGCCGTCCGGTATCCGATCTCGGTTCCGATGTAGACCACCCGGCCCGGCGCCGGCTCGAACACCCGCCCGAAGTTCCCGTTGATGGTCACCGAGCCGACGTACCGCCGGTCCCACAGATTGTTGAACCCGACGAACGGTGAGAGCTGCATGCTGCCCGCGTTGCCGCTCCAGCCGACTCGCAGGTTGGTGACGCCGGCGCCCCAGGCGTCCACCGGGATGCTGTTGGCATCGTCGGCGAAGAGCGAGGAGCTGATGGTGTGGTCGGCGTCGACGTAGAGCCCACTGAAGAGGTTGGTTCTGAGGCCCAACCGCCAGAAGTGATCCGGTACGCCGGGTAGCTTGTTGCCGTCGAGAGCGTCGCCGGTGGCGAACCGGTAGTGCGCGAAGGTGTAGGCGCCGCTCAAGCTCAGCCCGTCCACGGGCGTCACCGTGAGCCCCAGCTCGGCGCCGTCGTTGTGAGTCTTGCCGGCGTTCACGAAGAAGGCACGGCCCCCCACCTCCTGCTGTTGCACCAGGGCATCGGTGATCCGGCCGATGAAGAACGCCGCCGAATAGGAGACTCGAGAAGAGGCGCGTCCCCGCGCGCCGACCTCGTACGTGACCGCCCGTTGGGGCTTGAGCGCGCTGTTGAAGCCGCCGGTTCCGTTGGGCTGGTTGGCCAGCTCGGTGGTGGTCGGGGTCTCGAACGAGGTCGAGAGGTTCACGTACGGCACGAACTGCTCGCTGGCACTCCAGCTGGCACCGATGTTGCCGCTGAACGCCGCGTTGGTGCGCACCCCGCTGTTGTCGAGCCCGTCGCTGAGATGACGATCGAGCACGTCGAACCGCACCCAGTCGTAACGGACCCCGCCGCTCACCAGAAAGCGCTTGTTCGGCGTCCAGGCGAGCTGGGCGAAGGGGCCGAACTCGGTGATCTTCTCCCGCTGGTCGATCAGCACGCTATCGGTCGGCACGCCTGAGACGGCCACCAGGTTCTGCCGGTTGTCCCGCATGCGCTGCAGGTCCGCTCCAGTGGTTAGCTGGGGTGACCAGCTGGCCGAGCCCAGACGGTATGTCGCGCTGGCGCGAGCCCCGCCCACCACACGACCGATATCGACGTAGGTTCCGATCGTCATGCCCGTTGGACCACCCTGCGGTGGCGCGGCGAGCGGATTCTTGAGATCGCGTAGCACCCCGAAGACCGTGACGGCGACCTCGTTCCCCGCCGGGTCGACATGCCGGGCACCGAGGGAGAGCTGCTGCTGCTGGACGTCCTTGTCGGCCCGCCGGAGGATGTTGCTGGCCGCGGCCGAATCAGGATTGGCCATCCATTCCGCATAGGTGAGTGCCCCGGGGTTCTCCGCCCGCGGGTCGTCCGCCGCGCTGAACCTGAGCGTCCCGATCGTGCTGCCGGAGAACACGTAGTCGATCCCTGCATTCAGCTGCCGCACCTCCGCCCCGCTGTGCTCGCGAAAGCCGTCGGCCTTGAACTGCGACAGGGACAGCGTTCCGCTGGCGCTCCCCAGCCGGCCGGAGCTCCAGCTTTGCCACTTGTAAAAGTCGTCGTTCCCCTCCTTCCCTGTGCCGCCCTGGACCCGTACCCGCTGGGCGAATGGCGCCGCGGCCGCCGGCTCGCTCTGAAACGAGATCACCCCGCCGGAGGCGTTTCCGTACAGTGAGGAGCTCGAGCCCCGCAGCACCTCTGCCCGCCCGATATTGGCAAACTCGACGTTGGTGAGCTGGCTCTGCCCGTCCGGCAGCGTCTGGGGGACGCCATCGAGCAGGATCTTGATGCCCCTCACCCCGAAGTTGGAACGGCTCCCGAAACCGCGGATCGAGATCCGTTGGTCCAGGGAAAAGTTGTAGCGGTTGGAGACCACGACACCCGGCAGGTTGTTCAGCGCTTCATCGAGGCCGACCGTCTGCTGGCCGCGCTGCAGGTCACCCCGGTTGAGCACACCGGTGGCATAGGGCACCCGCTCCAGGGGCTCCGCCGAGCGGGTGGCCGACACGTTGATATCCGGCAGACGGGTGACCCGGGTGGTATCCCGCCGGACCGAATCTGACGGACTGGGCTGCTGGGCTTCCACGCCACGGCCGAGCATCGCCAGCAGCGGCACGAACAGGGTGGCTTGCCGGAAGGCGGAGCGGGGGATTCGGGGGCGGGTTTCGGGTCCTATCATGTGAGTCTCCTCAGGGGCTATCGGAAAGGTAAACCCGCCGTGGACCCGCTCCGCACGCTTGAATACACCCTGGCGCCCCCCTACCTTCCTCCCCCAAATGCCAGAAAATCCAACGACTTCGCCCGACTTCTCCCAGCCGCCGTTCGCCGGCGCGCCGGAGGCTCGTTTCGAGCCGCTCCCGGCGGACGGGGTGCTGCCGGAGGGGTTCTTCTCCACCTCGAACCTGCCCACCTACATCCGGGTGGACGGCCGGTGGCACGCGCCGATCAGGCCACGGATGGACTGTGTGGTGGTGAAACGCTCCACCGGCCTGGAGACGATCGAGCCGAGGCGTCTCCGCCGGGGCGAGCTCGTCGCCATGGGGGAGGCGGAGGACGGCAGCCAGGGCATCGTGGTCCACTCCCAGGGATTCCTCGGCAGCGTGCACGGCGCCAACGAATTTCGTTTCATGAGCACGGAGGTAAGCCGGGAGCGGCCGGTCAACTACGAGGAGCTGGCGGCGCGGGTGGGCGAGGAGAAGCGCAACGGCGGGTATCTGGTCTGGGTGGTGGGACCCGCGCTGGTCCACTCCCGGGCCCGCGCGGATTTCGAGTGGTTCATCCGGAATGGCTATGTGCAGGCCGTTCTGGCCGGAAACGCCGTGGCGGTGCACGACATGGAGGCGGCCATCTTCGGCACCACCCTGGGTATGAGCAACACCGGACAGCCGACGCAAGGCGGGCATGGACTCCACATGCGGGCGATCAATCGGGTCCGCGCGGCCGGATCTATCGAAGCGGCGGTAGAGCAGGGGGTCATCCGGAGTGGCATCATGCACGCGCTGGTCACCGAAGGCGTGCCCTACGTGCTCGCGGGTTCCATTCGGGACGACGGACCGCTTCCCGGCGTGTACAGCGATACGCTCGCTGCCCAGGACGCCATGCGCGAGCATACCGTGAAAGCCACCGGGGCCATCTTCGTGGCCACCGCCCTGCACGCCATTGCGGTGGGCAATATGCTTCCCGCGTTTCACCTCTGCCGGGGCGCGCCCGCGCCGCTGATGACGATCTGCGTCGACCAGACCGAGTTCGTCGTCAACAAGCTCAAGGACCGTGGCACCCACCAGGCCTATGGCGTAGTGACCAACGCGCAGGACTTCATGCACGTCCTCCGGTTCTATACCGAGCGATGGGAGCAGGGGCCGGCGTGATCGAGCCGGGCACCGGGCCCGGCTGGGCCCGGCTCGCTCAGGCGGTGGCGGAGCAGCTCCCTCCCGTCGAGGTGGACGGAGTGTGGGTGTTCAGCTCGGTCCGGCACGAGGGGCGGGAGTACGGCACCGCCGTCGTCTCCCGTGTGGATGGCGATCGGCGGCGGATTTACACGGCGCGCTACGTGCTTGCGGTCAAGGGCAAGGAGCGGGGGAAGTTCGAGGCTTCGGTGCTGGAGGTCGGCAGTGGACCGGTCGAGGCGCTCGCCCAGCTGCTGCACGAGGCCCAACGCCGGATCGACGACGAACATCCGCCGCTCGCGGTCTCGCCCGAGCGCTGGTTTCCGCCGCGGCCGCCCGAGCTCGATGGTGCCGCTCGCTAAGGTGGAGGGGGCGGCCCTCCTCGAGCGGTTTCGACGCTACCTCCGCGAACATCGGCAACCCGTCACCCGGCAACGCGACCTCGTCGCTCAGGTGGTGTTTCTCTCCGAGGGCCATCCCTCGGTGGAGGGCATCCGGCGCACACTGAAGGAGCGTGGTGAGCAGGTGGGAACTGCGACGGTCTACCGCACGCTGGAGGTCCTGGTCCAGAGTGGGCTGGTCCGGGCGCACGACTTCGGCGAAGGCTTCAAGCGCTACGAGCCGATGCCGGCGCAGGCCCATCACGAGCACCTCATCTGCCAGCGTTGTGGGCGGGTGGAAGAGTTCCAGAACGAGCGGCTGGAGCGGATGCTGCCCGTCATCGCCGACGAGCACGGGTTCCAGCACCAGCGTCACCGGGTGGAGATCTACGGGGTCTGCCGCGATTGCCGTCAGCGGGAGCTGGGGCCGCTATGAGCCAGCCGGTCGCCTTGGGACTGATCGTCGCGTTCACCGCGGGCCTGCTTAGCTTCCTCTCGCCCTGCGTGCTGCCGCTGGTACCATCGTACCTCGGCTTTCTCACCGGGATGAGCCTGCCGGAGACGGGGGGCCGCCGCTGGACGGCGCTGCTCCACGCGCTGCTCTTCGTCGCTGGATTCAGCCTCGTCTTCATCCTGCTCGGCGCCAGCGCGACCGCGCTCGGCCGGGCGCTCAACTACTATCAGATCTGGCTGCAGCGCCTGGGTGGCATCATCGTCATCGGATTCGGGCTGGTCTCGCTGGGAGCGTTCGCGCCCGGCCTGCTCACCCGGGAGCGCCGGCTGCACTTGGAGCGGAAACCGGTCGGCTATCTGGGTTCCGCGCTGGTCGGCATGGCGTTCGCGGCGGGGTGGACCCCCTGCATCGGGCCGGTGCTGGGTGGCATCCTGGGGCTCGCCGCCACCACGACCGATCTCTCCCGCGGCATGCTGCTCCTCGGCTTCTACTCCGCGGGACTCGCGCTGCCGTTCGTCGTGGCAGCCGTGGCGCTGGAGTCGTTTCTCGAGTGGTTCCAGCGTTTCCGCCGATTTCTGCCGTGGGTGATGCGGGCCAGCGGAATCCTGCTGGTGCTGGTCGGCATCCTGCTGGTGAGCGGCGAGTTCACTCGTCTGGCGGGCTGGCTCCAGGGCCTCACACCGGAGGCGCTGCGGGGGAAGATCTGACGCCGAGCGCGGTGACAGCAGCGCGGGCTCGCTCCCCTAGGCCGGGCTGCCGCCGACCTCCTCTTCCTCCAGCTCCTCCTCGAGCTGCTGCCGGCGCAGCAGCTCCCAATAGCGCCCTCCCCGGCCGATGAGCTCGAGGTGAATGCCTTGCTCGACGATCCGCCCCTCGTCCAGCACCAGTATCCAGTCCGCGTCCCGCACGGCGGCCAGCCGATGGGAGACGATGATGCTGGTCCGCCCTTCCAGCGCCCCGCGCAGCGCACGAAGGATCCTGGCCTCGGTGTGCGCGTCCACCGCACTCAGGGCGTCGTCCAGCACGAAGACCGGCGGATCCTGGGCCAGGGCGCGCGCGATCGCCGCGCGCTGCTTCTGGCCACCCGAGAGGTTGATACCGCGCTCGCCCAACAGTGTCTCGTAGCCGTCCGGCAGCGCGGGGAGCGCTTCGGTGAGCTGCGCCACCTCCGCCACCCGGTCCAGCCGACCATCATCCGGCGCGCCGAGCAGCACGTTCTCGCGGACCGTGTCACTGAAGAGGAAGGTCTCCTGCGGGACGAACCCGATGGCGCGATGGAGCTCGGTCAGCGAGAGGCGGCGCACGTCGACGCCATCCAGCAGGATCGCGCCGCGGTCGGGGTCGTAGGCCCGCACCAGAAGATCGACCAGCGTCGATTTGCCCGACCCGGTGGCCCCGACGATGGCCAGCGAGCGTCCCGCCTCCACCCGGAAGGAGATGTCTTCCAGCACCGCTCCCCGATCGGCGGCGCCGGGGTAGGCGAACCGGACGCCGTGGAACTCGACCGAGCGTCCGCCGCGGGCCGGTGGAAGGCGCTCAGGCACCGCCGGCCCGGTGATGGCGGGCCGCTGGGCGAAGAGCTCGTTGATGCGTCCCATCGACGCCGCGCCGCGCTGCACCAGGTTCACCGCCCAACCGAGCGCGATCATGGGCCAGACCAGCATCCCCAGATACACACCGAACGCGACGAACTCGCCGACCGTCACCCGACCCGCCATCACTAGCTGGCCTCCGATGTAGAGCACCACGACCGCGCTCAATCCACCCAGCATGGTGAGCAGCGGGAAGAAGAGCCCCTGCACCCGGGCGAGCTGGAGGTTCCGGCGCAGGTAGTCCTTACTCAACCGCTCGAAGGCGGCGATCTCGGCCTGCTCCTGCCGGTAGGCCCGGACCACCCGCACACCGGACAGGTTCTCGTGCGCCTGGCTGGTGAGACTGCTGAACTGTGCCTGGATGGCCTGGCTGCGCTGGTGGACCCGCTGTCCCAGCGAGATCATCGCCACCGGGAGCCCCAGCAGCGGGATGAACGCCATGGCGGTCAGCCGAGGACTGATCGAGACCATGGCAGGTGCAATTAGCAACGCCCGTATAGTAGTATCCACCAGATACATGAGCGCCGGGCCGGCCACCATCCGGACAGCCAGCAGGTCGTTGGTGGTGCGGGCCATCACATCGCCCGTGGGGTACCGGTCGTAGAATTCCGCCGACATCCGCTGCAGGTGATGGAAGAGATGGTCCCGCAGGTCGGTCTCGACGCGGCGGCTACCGCTGTTGAGCAACTCGCGCATGCCGTACCGCGCCACACCCCCTGCGAGCGCCACGGCGAGCAGCAGCGCGAGCGCGATCTGCACCTCTTTGAACGCCGAGCCTTGGCGCAGGGCGTCGATGGCCCGCTCGATATAGCGCGGTCCGAGAGTTGCAAACTTGTTGGAGACGACCACCAGGACCAGCCCGAGCGTGTAGGTTCGGGTGTAGGGCCTGAGGTAGGGCAGGAGGGATCGCAGCTCGCGCATAAGAGTGGCTGAAATGTCACCGAGCCGCGGAACCCCGGCAAGTCACATCAATGAGGAGGTATCGATGTCGAGAACGATGCTCGCGGCGCTCACCCTTATCTCCGTCGCGGCCTGCGGCCGGAGCGACCGCCGTGATGTGGCGTCGGCCGACAGTCTGAGCCGCGACCTGCAGCTGGCCCCGGTGGATTCCACCGCGCCATTGAACGATCAGCCCTCGGCGGACACCGCCAGCTCGGCGGCGCCCGCGGCCACGCCGGCACCGAAGCCGGCGGCCCCCAAGCCGGCGCCGAAGCCCGCGGCTCCCAAGCCCAAGCCGAGCGCGCCGGCGGCGGCCCCGGCTCCGCAGCCCAGCGCCGCTCCTCCCGCCGCGGCCCCGGCGGCCGCCTCCGCACTAGCGGCCGGCACGACCATCTCGGCCACCACCGATGCCGAGATCCGCTCGCAGAAGAACAAGGTGGGTGACCAGGTGACGGCCACCGTCGGCAGCGACGTGAAGGACGCCTCCGGCAAAGTGGTCATTCCGGCGGGCTCTCAGGTGACGCTCCAGATCACCGCCATCAAGGAGTCGGAAAACAAGGGCGACACCACCGGCACGCTCACCGTCAAGCCGACCGCCGTCTCCATCAACGGCGCGTCTCACCCGATCACCGCCTCGATCACCGGCGTGAAGACGAAGCTGGAGGGCCGCAAGACCGGCGCGGGTGACATCGCGAAGGTTGGGGTGGGGACCGGCGCGGGTGCGGTCGTCGGCCGGGTGCTCGGCGGCAGCACCAAGGGCGCCGTCATCGGCGGCATCATCGGCGGTGCCATCGGGGCGCAGCGCGCGGTGGAGACCAAGGACCGTGACGTGGTGCTCCCTCAGGGGACCACCGTGACCGTCACGCTGGACCAGAAGTTCGTCGCCCAGAGCTGAGTCGGTGTAGTTCGTCGAAGGAGAAGCGGCGGCGCCGATCAGTACCCGGCGCCGCCGCCTCCGCGTCGGGGATCGCTGACCCCTTCCCAGCCAGCGGGCGCCCGGATGATCGCCTCGACATCGCCCCAGTATCCGCGGGCCTCGATCGCGTGGCCCCGCGCCCGCAAGCTGTCCAGCGTGGCCTCCGGAAACGCGCCTGTCTCGGTCTGAATGCTGTCGGGGAGTCCCTGATGGTGCATCCGCGGCGCGGCCACGGCATCGGGCAGCGTCATCCGGTGGTCGATCACGTTGGAGATGACGTGGTAGACCATCGTGATGATCCGCGGCCCGCCGGGCGTCCCCAGCACGAGATAGAGCCGCCGCTCAGGATCGAGGACGATGCTCGGGGTCATCGCCGACAGCATCCGCTTTCCCGGCGCGATCGCGTTCGCCTCACCCTGGACCAGGCCGTACATGTTGGGTTTGCCAGGCGCCGTGGCGAAATCGTCCATCTCGTCGTTGAGCAGGAAGCCGGCGCCGGTCACCGTGACCGCGGCACCGTAGCTGTCGTTGAGCGTCGTGGTGCAGCTCACGGCGTTGCCTTCGGCGTCCACCACCGAATAATGCGTGGTCGACGCGCCGCTCCGGACCGAAGGATCGAACTTGGGCGTCGGGGTCGCTCGTTGGCCGATGCTCCGCCGCTGCTCGGCGGCGTACGCCTTGGAGAGCAGCCGGTCCACCGGGTTGCGGACGAACGCGGGGTCGCCCAGATAGGTGTTCCGGTCGGTGAAGGCGCGCCGCATCGCTTCGGCCTCCCGGTGGATCAGCTCGGCCGAGCCGAACCGCGGCAGCGGCGAATATCCCTCCATGATGTTCAGGATCTCGCCCATGGTGACACCGCCCGACGACGCCGGCGGCATGGAGTAGATGGTGTAGCCGTGATACGCCACCACGATCGGATCCCGCCAGATGGCGCGATAGCCGGCCAGGTCGTCCCGCGACATGATCCCGCCGCCGCGCGCCATCTCCGCCACGATGAGATCGGCCACCCGCCCGCGATAGAAGCCGGCAGCGCCGCTGTCGCTGATTGCCTGGAGCGTGGCGGCGAGATCGGGTTGCCGGAGCGTCGTCCCCGGCACCGGCGGCCGGCCGGAGGGGAGGAAGCTGGCCCGGGATGCCGGGAAGAGCGCGAGGCGGGCGCTGTCTTCCCGGATCGACTCACTCCGGTAGACATCTACCGCGAAGCCGTCGCGCGCCAGCCGGATGGCGGGCTCGAGCAGGCGGGCCAGCGGCAGGCGTCCGTACCGGTGATGTGCCTCGGTCAAGCCCGCCACCGCACCGGGCACGCCGGCCGCGAGCGCGCCGGTGAGGCTCCGGTCGGTCGGCTGTCCTTTGTCGTCCAGATACATGTCGCGGGTGGCGCGGGCGGGCGCCGTCTCCCGGTAGTCGAGTGTCTGGACCGCCCCGTCCCGCGGACGGATCACCATGAATCCGCCGCCGCCCAGGTTGCCCGCCTCCGGGTGAACCACGGCGAGCGCGAACCCCACCGCTACCGCCGCGTCGACCGCGTTCCCGCCCGCACGGAGTATTTCCCGGCCCACCTCACTCGCGAGCGGGCTTCCCGACACCACCATGGCCGCGCGGCCCTCCGCCACCCCGGCCTTGCCGGCGAAGCGCCACTCGGGACGGAGGCCCGTCTCCGTCGCGCTCTCGCCGTGGTGGGCACACGCGAGCGGCAGGACCAGCATGACAACCGGCAGCAGGCGATCGATTCGCACGCGAGCCTCGTGGTGTGGTGTCGGGGAGCCGGGGAGGTTGCCCCGGGCGACGGTCGGGCTCTAATTTAGCGTCAGGTTCGCGCCCGGATACTCCCATTCGCCTGCTCGCGTGGCTGACGACTACCTCGATCCGCGCCTGACCGAACGGCGCAACCCCCGCAGCTCCACGATCGATACCGCTTCCGCCCTGGAGATCGTCGATCTCATCGGGGCCGAGGACGCCACCGTCCCCCCCGCCGTGGCCCAGGCGCGGCTGGAGATCGCGCGTACCATCGATCTGATCGAGGCCGCCTTCCGTGTCGGCGGCCGGCTCCTTTACGTCGGGGCCGGCACCAGCGGTCGGCTCGGCGTGCTCGATGCGGCCGAATGCCCTCCCACGTTCGGCACCCCGCCCGAGATGGTCGTCGGCATCATCGCGGGCGGCTTGCCGGCGCTGGTCCGCTCGATCGAGGGCGCCGAGGACGACGTCAACGCCGGTCTTGCCGAAATGGACGCCCGCCGGGTCGGACCGAACGACGTGGTTGTGGGCATCGCGGCGAGCGGCACTACACCGTACGTCAGAGCGGCACTCTCGCGCGCGCAGACCCTGGACGCCCGCACCGCGCTAGTCTCCTGCTCACCACCGCCGCGGCTGCTGCAGGAGACCTGCGACGTGTGCATCACCGTGCTGGTGGGCCCCGAGATCGTGACCGGCTCGACCCGGATGAAGGCCGGCACCGCCACCAAGCTGGTGCTCAATACCCTCACCACCGGCGCCATGATTCGACTGGGCAAGATCTATGGCAATCTCATGGTGGATCTCCGCGCCTGGAACGACAAGCTGGTGGACCGGAGCCAACGCATCCTCATGGAGACCACCGGCCTGCCGCGTGACGCGGTGCGTGCGGTGCTCGACGGCGCCGAGGGCAGCGTCAAGACGGCGATCGTGATGGCCCGGCGCGGCGTGTCCCGCGAAGAGGCCGAGCGTCTTCTCGCCGAGCACGCCGGCCGCCTTCGGGTGGTCGTCGGCGATCCGCCGCCGGTCTCCGGATGACCGAACGCCCCTCGCTCGCGGTCGGGCTGATGTCGGGCACCTCGCTGGACGGCATCGACGCCGCACTGGTTCAGCTCGAGGGCCCCACCCACGCCCGGCTGCTCGAGTTCGTCACCCGGCCCTACGGCGAGGCCGAGCGGGCCGACATCCAGCGGGGCCTGGTTGGCGGCGACAGCGCGTTTCTCGCCCGGCTTCACGTGCGTCTCGCCGAGTGGGCGGCCGAGGCGGTGGAAGGGCTGCTGATCCAGGCTCGAGTTCCGGCGTCCGAGCTCGACGTGATCGCCTTCCCCGGGCAGACCATCTGGCACGAGCCGCCCACCGTCTCCTGGCAACTGGGCGAGCCCGCCGTGCTCGCCGAGCGGTTCGGCGTTCGGGTGGTGAGCGGCTTCCGCGCGCGCGACGTGGCCGCGGGCGGGCAGGGAGCGCCGCTGGTGCCGATGGCGGACGTCCTGCTCTTTGCCTCGAGCGAGACCCCCCGGATTCTGCTGAATATCGGAGGCATGGCCAATCTCACGTATGTTCCCCGCCGCGCCGTGGAGTCGGGCGTGCTCGCCTTCGACACCGGACCCGGTGTCGCGGTGATCGACGCGCTCGCGCGGCTGGTCGAGCCGGGCTGCACCTTCGACCTCGATGGCCATATCGCCGCCGCCGGTCGGCCGGACGGGTCGGTGCTCGCTGAGCTGATGCGCGATCCGTTCTTCGGGGCACCGCCGCCCAAGAGCACCGGCCGCGAGCGATTCGGCGACGGCTACGCCCGGACCCTTCACCGACGCGTCCCAGGGTCGGATGGCGTCGCCACGGCGGTGGAGCTCACGGCCTGCACCGTGGCCCGGGCCGTCGGCTGCTGGACCACCGGCGACGCGGAGGTGGTGGCATCGGGAGGCGGGTGCCATCACCCGGTGCTGATGGCGTCGCTGGAGCGACAGCTCGCGGCCTTGCCGGGCCATCACCCGCTGCTCCGGTTCAGCGATCTCTTCTTTCCCGGCGACGCCAAGGAGGCGGTGGCGTTCGCGCTCCTGGGCTACCTGACCGTCCATGGACAGCCGGGCAACGTGCCATCCGCCACCGGTGCCCGCGGTCCCCGGGTGCTCGGCACGGTGACCCCGGCGTGACCACGCCCACGACGCCGCTGGAGCCGGCCCGGCTCATCATGCCCGCGCTCCGTTGGCGGCCCGAGGGCGGCTTCGCCCATGAGGCGGCCACCATCGCCGATGCGCTGGCGCTCGGCGTCGGGGGCTTCATCCTCTTCGGCGGCACAGTGGAGGCGGTGCGCCGGCTCACCGCCGACCTGCTCCGCCGGGCGGGCCGGCCGCTGCTCATTGCCTCCGACCTCGAGCGCGGCGCAGGCCAGCAGGTCGAAGGGCTGACCGAGTTCCCCCCGCCGGCCGCGCTCGCCGCCCTGGAGGACGCCGCGGTCGTTCGCTGGGCCGGGTCGGTGACGGCACAGGAGGCGCGGGCCGTCGGCATCAACTGGGTCTTCGCCCCGGTCGCCGATCTCGATGTGCTCCCGGAGAATCCCATTGTGCAGACCCGCGCCTTCGGGGCCGACCCCAACCGGGTCGCCACCTTCGTGCGGAGCTGGATCGAAGGCTGCCAGGATGCCGGTGCGCTCGCCTGCGCCAAGCACTTCCCCGGCCATGGGCGCACCGAGGTGGACTCCCACGTGGCGCTGCCCGTGGTCTCGGAGGACGCGGAAGCGCTCCGGGCCAGCGATCTCCTGCCGTTCGGCGTCGCCGTGGAAAGTGGAGTCGCGTCGATCATGACGGCGCACGTGGCCTACCCGGCACTCGACGCGTCCGGTCTCCCCGCCACCATCTCACCCGCCATTCTGGGAGAGCTCCGCGAGCGGCTGGGCTTCGACGGCCTGGTGGTGACCGACGCACTCATCATGGACGGAGCGCTGGTGGGCCGGCGCGAGTCGGATGCCGCGGTGGAGGCGATCCAGGCCGGGGTGGACCTGCTGCTCTATCCCAACGACGCGCGCCGGGTCAGGGATGCGCTGCTCTCGGCGCTCACCAGCGGCGCCATTCCCCAGCAACGCCTGGCCGAGTCGCTGCGGCGCTACCAGCGCGCCGTCGACGCCGCCAGCAGTCCCACGCCTCCGGTGACCCGCGGACCCTTCGACTCGGCGGAGGCCCTGGCGGACGCGTTGCTGGAGCAGGGACTGCTGCGGGGGAACGTCTTCCGTCTGGCCGGCCCGTTGGACATGGTCGTGGTGGACGACGACCTCGGCGGCCCCTATCCGCCCGGGCCCAGCGACTGGACTCAGCGTGCCCTGGGGGAGGAGCTGATGGGCCGCTACACCGGTGGCGCACGGGTGGTCCTCGCCTTCGCCGAGCCACGGGCCTGGAAGGGGCGATCCGGCTTCGGCCCCGCCGCGCGTGACGCTCTCGCCAACTCCGCGCCCGATGCCGATCTCATCGTGCTCTTCGGGCATCCGCGTCTATTGGAGGAGATTCCCAGTGACGCGCCGGTGCTGCTCGCCTGGCATCGCCAGCGTCTGATGCAGGAGGCGGTGGCGCGCTGGCTGCGACGGCGGGTGGGTTGATCAGTCGTGCGCGGCCGCGTTCCGAATCGCGGGAAGTAGCCCGAACGCCGGCAGCCCCAGGAGGAAGGTCACCAGGAAGTAATGGCCGTAGCCCAGGTGCTCGGCGAGGGCGCCGGAGGCGGCGCCGGCCACCGTGCGCCCCAGTGCCAGCAGCGCGGAGAGCACCGCGTACTGGGTGGCGGCATAGCGGCGCTCGCACACCGACATCAGAAAGGCGACGAACGCCGCGGTGCCCAGCCCATGGGCGAAATTCTCGAACAGCGCCACCGCCGCGAGGAGCGGCTTGGACGGCGCGGCCACGGCAGCCCCCGCGTAGCCCAGGCTGGAGAGGGCCTGCACCAGCCCCAAGACCCAGAGGGCCCGGAAAATTCCCCATTTCGTGGTGAGCACGCCTCCCAGCACCGCCCCCGCCACCGTCGCGAGGATGCGCCCGGTGGTCAGAATGGCCCCGATCTCCTCCAGCGTGAAGCCGCGGTCCACCCAGAACGGGCGGGTCATCGGGTCCATGGCGTAGATATCGAGCTTGAACAGCATGGCAAACAGCGCGACTGCCCAGATCCCCGGCCGCCGCACCAGGGCCCGCAACGGCTCCCAGATCGCCACCGGTGGGCCGGCGGAACGGGCAGGGGTGGGCAGCAGCAGCGCCAGCAGGGTGAGCCCGGCAACGATCATCGTGCCGACCTGGAATGACGTCGGCCAATCCACCCTTCCGGCCAGCCAGATGAGCAGTCCGCCGGCGATGAACATCGCGATCCGGTAGGCGGCGATCCGCACCGAGTTGGCGACGCCGAGCTCCTGGGTGGTGGTGACCTCGATGGTATACGCGTCGATCGCGATGTCCTGCGTCGCGGAGAGAACCACCATGAGAAGGAGAGCGATCCAGAACGGCCGTGAGAGGAGGGCCGCCGCGCCGGCCAGATGGCCGCCGACCGAGTGCCAGGCGGGCTGCATCAGCGTCTGGTAATCCACCCGGCTGAACACCAGCGTGAGCAGCGTGAGTCCGGCCAGGCAGGCCGCGATCCACTGCCGTCGGGTGCCCAGCCGGTCCACCAGTGGCGACCAGACGAACTTGAACGTCCAGGGAAAGCTGACGGCGCTCACCAGGCCGATCTCCACCAGACCGGCGCCATGGGTGCGCAGGTAGACCGGCAGCGTCTCGTTGACCAGACCAAACGGGAAGCCCGAGGCGAACGAGAGGGCCGCGAGCCAGGTCAGCCGAACGCGGAGAGGGCTCTGGATCGGCGGAGCAGGGGCGTGCTCAGCCTGCGGCAAGGGGCGACGTCATAGCCAGAACGCCAACAGCGCCGCCAGCAGACAGAGGATCGCCAGCCAGGCCAGTATCTCGCGGCCGTGGCCGGTGCGCGGGGCCGGTGGGACGGGGGGCGCCTCGACCGGCGCGCTGGCCGGCGGGGGTGGGGGAGCCTCCTCGGGAGTCGGCTCCACGGTGTCGTCCACGTCGGCCAGGTGGTACACCCGGTAGCCGACCCCCTCGCTCTCGGTCGGCTCCGGCAACCCTTCGCCATCGAATCGCGCCGCCACCACCGTGATGTTGTCGGGCCCGCCGCGCTCGTTGGCCAGGTCGATGAGCTTGGAGCAGAGCGATGGGAGATCCTTCTGCTCCATGGCGACCTGGGCGAACTCCTCCCGCCGCACTGATCCCGAGAGTCCGTCGGAGCAGAGGATGAGTGTGTCGCCGCGGCGGAGGACCTGATGCGTGAGGTCTACCCGTACCCGCGGGTCCGGACCGAGCGCCTGCAGGATGATGTTGCGCCGCTCGCTCTGCTCGGCCTCCTCCTCGGTCAGCTCGCCGGCGTCCACCAGGCGCTGCATCAGGGACTGGTCCTTGGTCAGCTGAATCGCCTCGCCGTTGCGGACCAGATAGCCCCGGCTGTCGCCGATCTGGGCGACGTAGAGATCCTCGCCGAACACGCCCGCGGCGGTGACCGTCGTGCCCATGCCGCGGACCTCGGGATGCTCCCGGGCATAGCCGTAGATCTGCTCGTTGGCGAGCTCGACCGCCTCCTTCATTCGAAACGCAAAGCGCTCCGCGCTCGCGTCGGCGTCCCGGGCCCACGCAGTGGCCAGGTGACGATAGATCAGATCCGCCGCCATCGCGCTGGCCAGCTCACCCGCGGCGGCGCCGCCCATCCCGTCCGCCACCATGAACAGCGAGCCACGCGGGCCGATCTCGTGCTCGCGGACCTCCGGTTGCAGGCTGGCGTTGCCCGTGCTGAGATCAGCGACGAGAAAAGTGTCCTCGTTGTGCTCCCGGGTGCGTCCGAGGTCGGTCTTGCCGAAGACAGCGGCCCGGACAGGAGCTCGCGTCATGCGCAAGCAACAGCAGCGGCGAGAGTCACTCGCGAAATCCCTTCCTGGGGGTCCGCTCGATGGCAAGGGTGTCAGAATCTAGAGAGCGCTCCGAGGAGCGTCAACGTCCCTTTGCTGTAAGTCATAGTCAACGTGTACCTTGCAGCCATGGTCGCCAAACGATGCCTGGGATGGGTCGGGCTGCTTGCTCTGGCAGCCGCCTGCGCCCACCGGCCGGCCGTACCGGTACTGCCCAAGCGCGGCGGCCCGCCGCGTGCGCCCGCCGATTCCGCGGCGACCTCGGCTGCATTGCCGCCGGTTCCGGCGGCGCATGGTGCGCTCGACCTCCGGGTGGTGTATCCGCCGCCGGATGCGCTCCTCGAGCTGCGCGACTCCAGCTTTCTCCTGGGCTCGACCGGCACCGGGGAGGCCCGCCTCACGGTCAATGGAACGCCGGTGCACGTGTGGCCCAATGGAGCCTGGCTCGCCTGGCTCCCGTTCCCGCGGGACAGCCTCATGCAGTTCCAGCTCGAGGCTCGGACCGCGACCGATTCGGCGCGTCTGACCTACGTGGTCCACCGGCTCCTGCCGGATCGCGGGCGCCAGACCGTTGGAGCCGCCTGGGTCGATTCGCTCTCGCTGGCGCCGCGGGGGCAGGTCTGGGTGGCACGCGACGAGTATCTGAGCTTGAGCGCCAGCGCGGCCGAAGGGGCGCTCGTCCGCCTCCACTTGCCGGACGGCACGGTGGTCCCGCTGACGGCGGTGCCTCAGCCCGCGCCGGTGCCCACGGCGGTGCGAGTCTTCGACCGCGACACCACCAAGCTGGAGGCCCGGCTCCGGCGCGACAGCTACGTCGGTCTGCTCCGCGGCAGGCCAGTCGGTCCCGATCCCGGACCGGTCCTTCCCCGCGATCCGTTCCTCTCTCGCGTGCTGGCTCTGGCCGCAGGGCATTGTGGGGTGCAGCCGGACTGCCCTGCGGTCCTCCCGAGCATCCAACCGCCGGATTCCGCCTGGGCCCGGGTCGAGGTCATCGTCGGCAGCGACACGGCGCGGACACGCTGGCCACTGCAGGTCTCCCTGCTCGATACCGTGCCGGTCATCGCCCAGTTCAACGACGACACCTCGGGTCTGGGCACCAGCGACAGTCTCACGGTGGGTCGGGCACTCCCCGGCGGCACGTATCACTGGTTCTTCCCGACCGGCACCCGGGCGGAGGTGATCGGTCGCGAGAACGATGAGCTTCGAATCCGGCTCTCCGCCGAGTCCGACGCGTGGATCCCAGCCGCGGACGCTCGCCCGCTCCAGCGCGGCCTCCCGGTGCCCCGCGGAATCGTCGGATCGGTGCGACTCACGCCCCAGCCCGACCGCGTCACACTGCGGGTCCCGGTCACGCAACAGGTGCCGTTCGAGCTGGTGGAGAGCGATCATGCCCTGGTGCTCCACCTCTACGGCGTGGTGGGCGACGTGAACTGGGTGCGCTACGGGCCGAGCGACTCCCTCATCCGCCGGGTGACCTGGGGGCAGCCCGCCGCGGACGAGGTGACGCTCACGGTGGAGTTGGCCAACTCGCTGTGGGGCTACCGGACCCACTGGGAGAACGGCGATCTGCTGCTCGACGTGCGGCGCCCGCCCGCGATCGATGAGGCCGACCCGCTCAAGGGGCGGGTGATCGCCGTCGATCCGGGCCATCCACCCGCCGGTGCCACCGGTCCGACGGGTCTCAGGGAGGCCGTCGCCAACCTCGCGGTGGCGGAACGGCTCCGCGCTCTGCTCACGGCGGCGGGGGCCCACGTACTGATGACCCGGACGAGCGACACCCCGGTCGAGCTCTGGCCCCGGGTCCGGCAGGCGGAGCTGGGTGGCGCGGAGCTGCTGGTGTCGATCCACAACAACGCGTTGCCCGACGGGATCAATCCGTTCCTCAACAACGGCACCAGCGTGTATTACAATCAGTCTCGCAGCGTGCCGCTCGCGCGCGCGGTCCAGACCGAGCTGGTGCGGCAGCTGCGATTGCGGGACCTGGGCATCGGCCGGGGGGACCTGGCCCTGGTCCGCGGCACCTGGATGCCGTCGGTGCTCACGGAAGGACTGTTCATGATCCTGCCCGACCAGGAAGCCGCGCTCCGCGATCCACGCGGGCAGCAGCTCTATGCCCAGGCCGTGTTCGACGGCATCCGGAACTTTCTCCGCGAGCGCGCCCGCGAGGACTAGCGTCATGTGGAGGGTGGGCTCTCCCGGTCGTCTCCTACACCGGTGTCCCGCCCCGTCGCCCGAGGTGACGCCCCCGTGAGATGGTACCGCCGCCGAATGCCCGTTCGAGGGTCCAACTGATGGTCATCCTGTTCCCGCTCCGCCATCCGCCCGTCCCGCACCGCATCTCCGGTTTTACCCGGGGCTGCCTGATCGGATTGCTCGCCCTGGGCACCAGCGCGCCGGCGTCCCGGCTGCTCGCCCAGACGGCCCCCGACCGAGCCGACCTGGAGCGTTTTCGCGACTCGCTCGGCGGCACCGTCGACTCGACCGCCCTGCTGGCACTGGAGAAGCGGATGATCGAGACGGCGAAGGCCGATCGGAACAATGCCATGGGGCACCTCCGCCTCGGGTTTCTCTCGCTTCGCCTGGGCGAGCTGGGAGGCCAGGCCCATTACGACGACGCGGCGTCCGAGTTCCAATGGGCCATCGATCTGCAACCCAACTGGCCCTACTCCTGGTACGGCATGGGGCTGGCCGAATACGGGGTGGGCGATTCCCAGATCTCCTTCGTCACCGGGCTCAAGACCATGCTGGGGAAGGACGCCCTGACCCGCTCCGCCATGGCCCTCGCCAAGTCGGCGGAGGTGGATCCCGGGTTCGTACGCGGTCTGGTCGAGCTGGCCAACACCGCGCTGCGGCAGCGGGTGAACATCAAGCTGGGAGTGGCCCTGGACGCGTTACGCCGCGCAGCCTCCACTCCGGCCAGCAGCGATCCCCTCGTGCTCCTGGCGCGCGGCCGGGTGGAGCGCGAGGTGGGAGACGGGGATTCCGCGCTGGTGGCCTTCCAGGGATATCTGGCCCGCGGCAACAACCGGAGCCTGGGCCAGCTGGAGATCGCCCGCACCCTGTTCCTCCTGGGCCGCTTCGATGGTGCGGCTCCCTACTATGAAGGCGCCGCGCTCGACGATTCGGCCGGCATCGCCGGGTACCGTGCCGATCTCGCCACCATCGCGCCTGACAGCGTCATGCGTGAGTTCGACCAGGCCCACGGCGCCCAGCGGGCCGCCTACCTCAAACGATTCTGGACCCAGCGCGACCGGATCGATCTCCGGTCCGAGGGAGAGCGGCTGCGGGAGCACTACCGCCGGCTGTTCTACGCCCGAAAGAATTTCCAGCTCACCTCACTGAACCGCCACTACGATATCGTGGAGCGCTATCGCTCCGGGAGCCGCGACTTCGACGATCGTGGCGTGATCTACATCCGTCACGGGGAGCCCACCACCCGGGCCACCTACGCGGCACCGGGCCTCGAGCCCAACGAATCCTGGCGCTACAGCCGCCCCGAGGGCGACCTGATCTTCCATTTCGTTGCCCGGGAAGATGTGCAGGATTTCAAGCTGGTCGAGAGCCTGTTCGACGTGCTCGGCTTCAGCAGCACCATCGCGCTCCGGGGCGACCGAGCCGACCAGAACCCGATGGCCGAGCAGCTCATGGTCTCCCGCGAGCAGCTCTCGCCGATCTACCAGCGGCTGGAGAACGCCGGACAGATCGGCAGCAGCCGTTATCAGACGGAAGAGCGGCGGGTGGGCCAGGAGAGCATCGCGGAAGGGACCACCAGCGACAGCTACGAGCTCCGCTTCCCGGCCGAGCTCAAAGTGCAGACCGAAGTCCTCGCCGTGGGACACGACTCGGCCGGGAGCGAGGCCCAGATCGCCTATGCCATCGCGGGGAAGAGCCTGGAGCCGGTGACCGTCACCCGAGGCTTTCTCTACTCGGTCCGGGTGCGCTTCGCCGCCACCGATCGCTCGGGCCGGGTGGTGGCCTCGCTCGATTCCACCCGCCATTTCGTGGCCCCCGCTCCGGTGCCGGCGGAGGAGTACCTGGTCGGCCGGGTCTCGGTTCCGGTACCGGCCGGGCAGTACGAGTACCGGCTGGCCGTTCAGCAAGGCGAGGAATCCGGAGTCGTGCTCCCTCGGGATACCATCCGCATCGGCCAGCCGACGGCCAGCACGATCGCATTGAGCGATCTGGTGCTCGGCAACCGGTCGACCAACCTGCAGTGGAACCGCGGTCCCGGCGACACCGTCCTGTTCAACCCGCTGCACACGTTCAAGCGCACCGAGGATATGGAGCTGTACTACGAGGTCGAGGGACTGGAAAGCGGGAGTCCGTACTCGGTGCGGGTGGCCGTGCGTCGTCAGGGCGGGGGCGGGGGAATCTTCAAGAAGATCTTCGGCGGCGGCTCCGCCGCCCTGAGTCTCAAGTTCGACGCGCACGCCACCTCCCTGGTCGAGTCGGCCCACAGGATCCTCAAGCTCGAGAGTCTCAAGCCGGGCACGTACACACTAGAAGTCCTGCTGACCGACGGCGCCGGCCGCAAGGACCGCCGGGAACAGACGTTCAAGGTCGTGGCGGATTGACGCTGGGCTGGACCGCGCGGTCGACGAGGTCTGGAAAACAGCCGACCCCTCTTGGATTCCCAAGAGGGGTCGTCCTTCGAGCGCCTGGGAACCAGGGCCTTACATCGGCCAGGCCGCCGGGCGGGCATGGGTGAGCACCAGGAGCGGCTGGACCAGCGTCTCGGCCTTGACCAGCGCCTCGACCTGAACCAGGTGCTGGGTGATGCCGGCGGTGGTGTCGAAGGTCGCGATGTGCATCAGCAGGGATGACAGCGGGTGGTCGGCCGGATCGGCCTTGCTGCCTTCGGCGGAGTCCACGGGGCTGCCGGCGCCCAGGGTGATCCGGGCGTGGCCGAACAGCCAGAGCGAGGCGCCATCCAGGGACCTGAGCAACCGCTCATTCAGGGCCAGGCTCTCGCCGTGCAGGGTGATCAGCCCCAGCGTGGGGTGATCACTGTAACGCCGGGAATGGACCACGAAGCCATAGGTGAAGGCAGGATCCTGACCGGCGGCACGGCGCAGGGCGGCGCGGAGCTTCTGCTGGCTGAAGGCGATCGTGTGATACGGTACCACGGGCTCTCCGCTGGAACGATGGGGATGGCTGGACCGGGAATGAGGCGCCAGAAGCCGGGCACTCGGCGCGCGATGTGCATGTGCCGTGCCACAAGTCTCTCGGGGCACGCGGTGGAGTGAGGACGGCAGCGCTCATGCCGTCCGCAAGGGCTCTCGCGATACGCCACGAGATCCGCTTGACTCCCTAAGCCGGAAGGGTAGCTTGCCCCCATGTTCTGCTCCCGCTGCGGAAGCGAGATCACCGGAAAATCGAAGTTCTGCCCCTCCTGCGGTCTCGACCTCATGGCCACCACCCCGGTTCACGCCATCGCCACCGGGGCGCTCCATGAGACCGATCTCGTCCGGGAGGCGCTGGCCGCCGAGTACGATATCGTCGAGGAGCTGGGCCGCGGGGGCATGGCCATGGTGTATCGCGCCCGGGATCGCCAGCTCGAGCGCGAAGTGGCGATCAAGGTCCTGCCGTTCTCGCTGGCGTTCGACGCCGAGTTCGTGGAGCGGTTCCAGCGCGAGGCGCGCACCGCGGCCCAGCTCGAGCATCCCAACATCATTTCGATCTACCGGGTGGGTCGCGCTGGCCGGGTCATCTACTTCGTGATGAAGTTCCTGCGGGGCGGCTCGTTATCCACCGTCCTCGGAGAGCGGAAGAAGAAGCTCACCCCACCCGAGATCCGGCGGCTGCTGCTGGAGGCAGGAAGCGCCCTGGGCTACGCGGCGCAGCGCGGCATCGTGCACCGCGACATCAAGCCCGACAACATCATGTTCGACGAGTTCGGTCAGTGCGTGCTGACCGACTTCGGCATCGCCAAGGCCGCGTCGGGCCAGAAGCTCACCGGGACGGGGATGTCCATCGGCACGCCCCACTACATGAGTCCGGAGCAGGCGCGGGCCCAGAGCATCGACGGGCGGAGCGACATCTACAGCCTGGGCGTGGTGGCCTACCAGTGCCTCACTGGCACCGTCCCCTACGACGGGGAAGACAGCTTTTCAATCGGCTACAAGCACATCACCGAGCCCATCCCGACACCATCGCTGATCACCGCGGACGAGCGGCGGATCTTCGAGGTGATCAAGCGCATGCTCATGAAGGACCCGGCCGATCGGTTCCAGAGCTGCGAAGAGCTGGTGGCTTCGATTCAGGGACAGCCCACCGCGGCACCCGGGGCGATGCGCGCCTCGGCAGTGGCGGCGGGTGTCGGGTCCGGCGGCCGGCCCTCGGCATCGGCGAGCCCGATCGCCGGTGGGCCGCCGATCATCGTGAGTCAGCCCACCACCCCGCTCGAGTCGCCGCTGGTGAACCGGCGGGTTACCCCGCTGGAGCGGCGGGACCTGCCGCGCCGGGTGGCCGACCGCTCGTTGGCCATGCGAGGGGGTTCATCCGGCTGGACCTGGCTCTGGGTGGTCCTGGCGATCCTGGGGGGCGGAGGCGGCGGCCTCTACTATTACAAGGCTCACGGCTTCGCCGCGGGGCAGGGCGTCGCGGCCGACTCCGCCGCTCTGGCGCCGGCCGATACCGGGGCTCGGCGGGATACCACCGCCGCGAGCACCCCGGCGCCGCGTCCCGATCCCGCGCCGAGCCCAGTTGCGCCGTCCTCGTCCGCTCCCGCTCCCGTGGTCCGGACCCCGCCTCGGCCACCCGATGCGCCGGCCAACCTCGGCGACTCCACGCCGAGCGGCGGGACCGGACCGGTCGACAGTGGAGGGATCCGCATTGTGGGCCTGCCGCGGGGCTCCACCGTGATGATCGATGAGCGGCCGGTGAGCGAGCCGGTCACCCGGCTGGCGCCGGGCCCCCACGCGGTCGGGGTGTCGGCGCCGCGATTCAATTTCTACTCCGACACCTTCGTGGTCCGTCCGGGAGAGATCCAGGAGATCACTCCTCCGCTCTCGCCGATCGGCTCGCCCGAGCTTCCTCGCCGCCGCGCGCCCATCCTCCAGCGGCTGGCTGGCCGGTGCACTCCGGGCCCGGGGTACAACTCCGACGCGAGCTGCTTCGACGAGCGCCCCAAGCCGGTCAACCCGCCCTTCGTGCCGTTGCCGGACGAGGTCACCGACACGCCCCGGCCATCACTCCTCTGGGTCAAGGTGTCGGTCGAGGGCCGCACGGTGGACGTGAAGTCGATCCGACCGTCGAACGACACCACCTTCGAGCGGGCGGTGCGCAACTTCGTGTGGACGGTCTCCTGGCATCCCGCGCTCAAGGAGGGGGCCCCGGTCGAGGCGTGGACCCAGATGCTGTTCCCGCCGGCCCCCCAATGAGCGGCGGGATTCATCCCACCGCCTTCATCGCTCCCACCGCATCCGTCATGGGCGACGTCACGCTCGGCGCCGAGGCGAGCGTCTGGTATGGCGCCGTCCTCCGTGGCGACATGGCGCCGATCATCATCGGTCCCCAGACCAACCTGCAGGACGGCGCCATCGTCCATGTGGACGAGGGCGAGCCCTGTACCATCGGGGCGCGCGTCGGCGTCGGCCACCGGGTCATCCTGCACGGGTGCACGGTCGAGGACGAGTGTCTCGTGGGGATGGGGAGTATCCTGCTCAACCAGGTGCGAATCGGCGCCGGCAGTGTCGTGGCGGCCGGCGCGGTGATCCCGGAGGGCATGCAGGTGCCGCCCCGCTCGCTGGTCATGGGCGTGCCGGGACGGATCGTGCGCCCGGTCGACGCGGCGCTGAGCGAGCGGGTGGCCGTGACGTGGGCGCACTACGTGGAGCAGGCGCGCGCGCACCGCGCCGGCCGGTATCCACTGCGCGAGGCCACCCGCGGCGGCTGAGCCGCGGTCTCCGTCTGGCTGATCGGCAGTCATCGTTTTCCTTCCACAACTCGAGCACACGGTATCCACGTTTTCCACAGCGGGAGACGTGGTTATCTTTGTGATGTGGGCAGCGGCATCGCACGCAGCTACGGGCTCTTGCCGTGGTATTGTGTGGGCTTCGAGCTTGGCCTACTTTGGCCTTCCGTTTTGGAGCTGAGTCGTACGATGCGGGTCGACGCCGTCGCGGCATCCTCCTTCTTTCCAACTTGCATGCGGGGAACTTCATGAATTCGTCCACCCCACGGGACGCGGTCCGGCTGTCACCCAATGCCATCACGGTTCTCGAGAAGCGGTATCTCATCAAGGATGACGCCGGCAAGCCGGTGGAGGCCCCCGAGGACTTGTTCTGGCGTGTGGCCCGGACCATTGCGGAGGCGGACCGCCGCTACGGCGCGTCGGTTGGTGGGGTTGACGAGGTCGCCCATGCGTTCTTCGGACTGATGGCCGAGCGGTACTTCGTGCCCAACTCGCCGACGCTGATGAACGCCGGCCGGCCCCTCGGCCAGCTATCCGCCTGCTTCGTGCTGCCGGTGGAGGATTCGCTCTCCAACGGCAAGAGCGGGATCTACGACACGCTGCGCGCCATGGCGCTGGTGCATCAGTCCGGCGGCGGCACCGGGTTCAGCTTTTCCCGGCTCCGGCCCAAGAACGACATCGTGCGCTCCACCATGGGCGTGGCGTCTGGTCCGGTCTCCTTCATGAGCCTGTTCGATGCCTCCACCGACGTCGTCAAGCAGGGCGGCACCCGGCGTGGGGCCAACATGGGCATCCTCCGGGTGGACCATCCGGACATCATGGAGTTCATCACCTGTAAGGATGACACCAGCAAGATCACCAACTTCAACATCTCGGTCGCGGTCACCGACGCCTTCATGGCGGCAGTCGAGGCCGAAGCCATGTACGATCTGCACCATCCCAAGACGGGAAAGGTCACCGGCCAGCTGCCGGCACGCGACGTGTGGACCCGGATCATCCATGGCGCCTGGAAGACCGGCGAGCCCGGCGTCTTCTTCATCGACAAGGCCAACTATTACAATCCGGTTCCCCACCTCGGCTCCTACGAGGCCACCAATCCCTGCGGCGAGCAGCCCCTCCTCCCGTACGACGTCTGCAATCTCGGATCGATCAACCTCGGCGTCTTCGTGAAGGACGGTCAGATCGACTGGGACGATCTGCGGCGCGTGGTGCACCTCTCGACCCATTTCCTGGAGAACGTGATCGACGCCAACCAGTATCCGCTCCAGGAGATCACCGATCTGGCGCAGCGGATCCGGCGGATCGGTCTGGGCGTGATGGGGCTGGCCGATCTCTTCGTCAAGCTCGGCATCCCCTACGACTCCGAGGAGGGCGTAGCGCTGGGGCGCAAGGTGCAGCAGTTCGTGGACGACGAGGCCAAGGTCGAGTCGGAGCGGCTGGCCCGCGAGCGCGGCGTCTTCCCCGAGTGGGAGCGCAGCATCTGGGGTCCCGACCAGACCTGCGCCCGCGGCCCCAAGGGCGAGCGCGTGCGGCCCATGCGCCGGCTCAGGAACTGCAACGTCACCACCGTCGCGCCGACCGGCACCATCTCCATCATCGCCGGGTGCAGCTCGGGCATCGAGCCGCTCTTCGCCGTAGCCTTCATGCGGAACCAGGCCGGCGTGCTCATGCCCGATGTGAACGAGGACTTCGTGGCGATCGCCCGGGCCGAGGGATGGTATTCGGACGATCTCATGCGGCGGATCGCGGAGGCCGGGCACATCGACTTCCCCGAGGTGCCGGCCAAGTGGCAGCGCGTGTTCGTCACTGCCAATCACATCAAGCCCGAATGGCACATCCGGATGCAGGCGGCGTTCCAGGAGTTCAACGACAGCGCCATCTCCAAGACCTGCAACTTCGCCAACGAGGCCACCGAGGAGTACGTCGAGGAGATCTACCGTCTGGCCTACCGGCTCAACTGCAAGGGCGTCACGGTTTACCGCGATGGCAGCCGGGACATGCAGGTGCTCTCCACCGGCTCGGTCGCCAAGAAGGTCCATGAGCAGGCCACCTCCAGCGGCAAGTCGGAGGCGCGGGCGGACCTCGCGGGAATGCGGGCAGGCGGAGCGGAGGCCCTGCCCGAGCTCAAGGGGCAGCTCGCCGAGCTCGAGGCCGAGAACGAGCGGCTGCGGAAGATGGTGCACGAGCTGGAGGCGGAGAACCTGCAGCGGCGGCAGAAGCGCTCCCGCCCCGAGCTGCTCCGGGGTGCCACCCGCCGGCTGGAGACGCCACTGGGCACGCTGTACGTTACCATCACCGAGGACGATCGGGGGCAGCCGTTCGAGGTGTTCATGAGCCTGGGCAAGGCCGGCGGCGCGTTGATGGCCGATGTCGAGGCGCTCGGCCGGCTCATCAGCCTGGCCCTCCGGTCCGGCATTCCGATGAAGGAGATCTACCGGCAGCTTCGCGGGATCAGCTCCGACCGGGTCATCGGTCTCGGGCCCAACAAGGTGCTCTCTGTGCCCGATGCCGTCGGTATCGCCATCGAGCGGTGGATGCAGCAGAAGCAGGGCATCCAGCAGGAGCTCCTGCCCGGTGCGCCCGCCGCGGCGGAGCCGGCTCCCGTCGTGGCGCAGCGGCCTTCATACGCTGGTCCCGGCGGCGAACAGATGATGCTGGGAGGGATGCAGGACACCCTCTCCGGCGCCTGCCCCGACTGCGGCTCGCAGCTCGAGTTCGCCGAGGGGTGCATGAAGTGCCACGTGTGCGGCTTCAGCGAGTGCGGGTGATCGTGGTCATCCGCAGGTAGCTCGATTGACGTAACCGACTCGAGGAGCGCACGGGTGGTGCCCCAACGGGATGTCCGGCTCAGGCCGGGCGTCCCGTTGCCTCGTTCAGGCCGTCCTCCCCCCTTGCGACCGATGCCCCCGGCCGCGGTTAGATTTGATCCATGCCTTCTCCCGGGGCGCCTCAGCACGTTCTCGTCGTCGATGATGAGCCCGCCGTGCGGCGTTTCGCCGCCCGCGCCCTGGAAGGCGAGGGCTACCACGTGACCACCGCGAAGGATGGCGTGGAGGCGCTCGAGCTGGTCGGCGACCCACAGCGGCGGCTCGGCCTCGTCGTAACGGACGTCATCATGCCCCGGCTCGACGGGGTCGAGCTGCTCCGGACCCTGTCCGAGTCCCATCCCGCCCTGCCGATCATCCTGATGTCGGGGTATGCCACCGATCATCTGGCCGGTGCTGGCGTGGTCGCTCCGTGTGCCGTGCTGGGCAAGCCCTTTTCGGTCGAGGCCCTGCTGGGGCAGGTGCGTCGCTGCCTGGGAGGTGCGCCGCGGCGCCCCGCTCCGCGCGGCACCACCAGTGGACCCCGCCGGGTCAGGCGACCGTAGTGACTTCGACCCTGGACGTGGCGCGCCGGTGCGAGCCATAATGCAGGTGGATCGTCGCTTCACCTCACCCATGGCCTTGTGAGAGGTACGACATGTCGGCTGACCAGCAGGGCGACACCCTCAAGCCCGTGACCCCCGCGCGGGTGGCGGAGGAGCTCCGCAAGCTCGCGGCCCAGCGCACCAGTGGGGACCTCAAGGCGGACGAGTACGAGCACCGCTTCTCTCGCATGATCAGCGAGCTGCGGGATCGGCGGATCGATGGCTCCCGCGCCGAGATCCTGGCGACCCTGAGCCCCTTGCTGGAGCAGGGGATCCTGGGCGCCGACGACTGGCGCCGGCTCACCAGGCAGTTGGGGCTGGCGTGAAGTCGGCGGTCACCGGGCTCGGAGGCCGGTGAACCTCCGCCCGCTCGGACCGGACGGCCCGCCGGTCACCGCCATCGGCTACGGCGGGATGCATCTCTCCATTCAGGACCGACCCCCGGAGGCGCAGGCGTTGGCGGTCCTCCGCGTCGTGCTAGATGCCGGCGTGACTCTCCTGGACACCGCCGACGCGTACTGCTTGGACCAGCACGATGTCGGTCACAACGAGCGGCTGATCGCCCGGGCGCTCCGGACCTGGGGCGGGGATCGCGGAACCGTGCAGGTGGCAACCAAGGGCGGGATCGTCCGGCGGAACGGCGCCTGGGAGAGCGACGCCCGACCGGCGCACCTCCGGGCCGCCTGCGATCGCTCCCTCCGGGCGCTCGAGGTCGAGCAGATCGATCTCTACCAGCTCCACGCACCCGACCCGAGAGTGCCGTTCGCCGAGAGCATCGGCGCCCTGGAGGAGCTGCGCCGGGAGGGCAAGGTCCGCCGGGTCGGCTTGTCCAACGTCTCGGTCGAGCAGATCCGGACGGCCGAGTCGATCCTCCCGGTCACCAGCGTGCAGAACCGGCTCAATCCGTTCTTTCGGGAGGCCCTGACGACGGGGGTGCTGCGTCACTGCACCGGGCGAGGCATCGGGTTTCTCGCCTACAGTCCCACCGGCGGCGGCCGGCTCAACCGCAAGCTCCCCGCCCATCCGGTCCTGCAGGCGATGGCAGCCCGAGTCGGCGCGTCGCCCCACGCGCTGGTGCTGGCCTGGGTCCTGGCACAGTCGCCAGCGGTGATCGCGATTCCGAGCGCGCGCACGGTGGCGCACGCGTTGGACGCCATCGGGGCCGCCGATCTCACCCTCACGCCCGCCGATCTGGCTGCCATCGACGCGGCCGAGTTCTCGACGGCGCCCTAGCCCGCGCCGGTCCCGCGCTATTGCCAGCGGACCAGGGTTGCGCCGACCGTGAATCCCGCTCCCACCGCCACGAACACCACCAGGTCTCCGCGCTTGATGCGTCCGTGGCACAGCGCGTCTTCCAGTGCGAGTGGGAGCGTCGCCCCGGTGGTGTTGCCGTAGCGCGCGATCACCGACGCCATCCGCTCAGCCGGCAGCCCCAACCGCTCGGCGGTGGCATCGAGAATCCGCTGGTTTGCCTGATGGGGAATGACCAGCGCGATGTCGGCGGGGGTGAGCTGGTGCCGGCCCAGCAGAATCTCGATGCACTCGGTCATCTGGGAGATGGCGAACTTGAAGACCACCCGTCCATTCTGGCGCAGGAAATGTTGCCGGGCGGTAACGGTCGCCGTGCTGGCGGGATGCAGACTCCCTCCGGCGGGCATCAGCAGATCGTCTCGACCACTCCCGTCCACCCGGTGGTAGAAGTCCAGGATTCCGAAACCTGGCTCGGCCCGTTCCAGCAGCACCGCGCCGGCGCCGTCGCCAAACAGGACGGCCGTGGTCCGGTCGAGCGGGTCGATGATCGCACTCATCAGGTCGGCCCCCACCACGATCACCCGCCGGTGCGCGCCGGCCACCACCATCTGCGCGCCGGTCGTAAGGGCGTAGAGGAAGCCGGAGCAGGCCGCCGAGAGGTCGAATCCCCAGGTGTTCCGCAACCCGACCTGATCCTGGATCAGACAGGCGGTAGCCGGGAAGAGCATGTCGGGACTGACCGTCGCCACGATCAGTGCGCCCACGTCGTCCGGTCCCAGACCGCGTTGCGCCATCAGTCGGCGCACCGCCTCCGCGCCCATCGTGGAGGTGGTTTCGCCCGGCGCGCCCCGCCGGCGCTCGCGGATGCCGGTGCGGGTCACGATCCACTCGTCCGAGGTGTCCAGCCGGGCAGCGAGCTCGAGGTTGGTCACCACCCGTGCCGGCACGTACCCGCCCACGCCGGTGATGGCGGCCCGGGGAGTGACAGACTCGGGGTTCGGAGGCATCCCCGAATTTCGCGGAGGTCGGGAACCCCGCGCAAGAACGCCCTTGGCGCGGAGTTATATTCCGGCGATGCCACCCTTTCCCCGACGCCGGACCGTTACCGCCTCGATCGGCGGTGTTCCCGTGGGTTCGGCGCACCCGATCGTGGTCCAGTCGATGACCAACACCGACACGGCCGATGTCGCGAGCACGGTCCAGCAGGTGGCCGAGCTGGGCCGGGCCGGGAGCGAGCTGGTGCGGGTGACAGTCAACAACGAGGCGGCGGCGGCGGCGGTGCCCGAGATCGTCGAGCAGCTCGAGGGCATGGGCGTCACGGTGCCGATCGTGGGCGACTTCCACTACAACGGCCATCTGCTGCTGACCCGCTATCCCGCCTGCGCGGAGGCGCTGGCCAAGTACCGGATCAACCCGGGGAACGTGGGTGGGAAGCGGCACGACGAGCACTTCCGCGCCATCGTGGAGGTGGCGATTGCCAACGACAAGCCGGTACGGATCGGGGTCAACTGGGGCTCGCTCGACCAGCAGCTGCTGACGGAGATGATGGACGCGAACGCGCGGCTGGCCACGCCGCGAGACACCCGCGCGGTCACCATGGATGCGATGGTCGAGAGCGCGCTCCAGTCCGCCGAGCTCGCCGAAGACACCGGGCTGCCCCACGACCGCATCGTGCTCAGCGCGAAAGTGTCGGGGGTGCAGGACCTGGTCGATGTCTACCGGATGCTTGCCGGCCGGTGCGACTACCCGTTGCATCTCGGTCTCACCGAGGCCGGGCTCGGATCCAAGGGGATCATCGCGAGCACGGCCGGGCTCAGCATTCTGCTGGAGGAGGGAATCGGGGATACCATCCGCGTCTCTCTCACGCCCGCCCCCGGCGGTGACCGTACGGAAGAGGTCCAGGTGGCCCAGCAGGTGCTCCAGTCGCTCGGCCTCAGGAGCTTCAGCCCGCAGGTGACCAGCTGTCCCGGCTGCGGCCGAACCACCAGCACCTTCTTTCAGCAGATGGCCCAGGAGATTCAGGACTATCTCCGCGCCAAGATGCCGGTGTGGCGGGAGGAGCGACCCGGGGTGGCGGAGATGAAGGTCGCCGTCATGGGTTGCGTTGTGAACGGGCCTGGCGAATCCAAGCACGCCGACATCGGCATCTCCCTCCCGGGGACGTTCGAGGAGCCCAAGGCGCCGGTGTACATCGATGGCCGGCTCATGCTGACGCTGAAAGGTGAGGCGATCGTGCCCGAGTTCCTCCAGATCCTCGAGGACTACGTGGCCAGCCGCTATGACGCGCACTCGGTCGCTCCCCGGGCCGGGTGACGTGTCCCACACCCAGCTCGTCGCCGGTCTCGACTCCACGCTCCGCGAGCAGCCGCTGGTGGCGATTCCGCTGCTCTTTGGCGCCGGCCTCGCGACCAGTCTCACACCCTGCGTCTACCCGATGATCCCCATCACGGCGGGCGTGCTGAGTGGGCTGGGCACCCGCCGGCCGGCGCGCGCTCGGGCGGTGGCGCTGACCCTGTCCTACGTCACGGGCTTGGCGCTGGTCTACTCGCTGCTCGGCCTGCTTGCCGGGCTGACGGGTACGCTCTTCGGCACGGTCAGCTCGAGCCCCTGGGCGTACTTTCTGACGGCCAATCTGCTGCTGGTGTTCGGCCTGGCCATGCTGGACGTCTTTACCGTGAGCGCACCGGCGCGTTGGGCCGCGTGGGCCGGCCGACTGGTGGGTGACTCCCCCGCCGCCGCGTTCGCGATGGGCGCCGCCTCGGGACTGGTGGCCGCTCCCTGCGGCGCGCCGGCCTTCGCTGCGGTGCTCACCTTCGTGGCGAGGAGCGGCAGTGCGGCGCTGGGCTTTCTCTATCTGCTGGTGTTCTCCCTGGGAATGACGGCGCTCCTGGTCGCGGTCGGCCTGTTCGGTGGGCTGGTGACGGCCTTGCCGCGGGCAGGCCGATGGATGGTCTGGATCAAGCGAGCAGGGGGCGTGCTCCTGATCGGGATGGCCGAGTACTACCTGGTGCGGATGGGAGGCGTCCTGTGAGGCGGTGGCGCGAGGTCCTCGTAGTTGGCGCGGCTCTGGCCGGTCTCGCAGGCCCGGTGGCCGGGCAGGATGCCGGCATAGCGGTCGGCGCCAAGGCCCCCGCGGTGTCGGTCGACGACCTCGACGGCAAGCCGGTCGATCTGGCTCAGTTCATCGGCCGGAAGCCCGTGCTGTTGGAGTTCTGGGCCACCTGGTGCGAGCTCTGCAAGGAGCTGCTTCCCCGGGTCGAGGCGGCGCACCAGGAGTTCGGCGATCGCGTGGAATTCATCGGCGTGAACGTCACCGTGAACCAGACCCCCACGCGGGTGCGCCGGTATCTGGCCACCGATCACCCTCCTTTCCGCACCCTCTACGACGATCAGGGTACCAGCATCCGCGCCTACCAAGTGCCGTCCACCTCCTATGTCGTCGTGGTGGATGCCGCGGGGAAGGTGGCCTACACCGGCCTCGGCGGCACCCAGGACATCGCTGCCGTGCTTCGCCGAGTCACCGAGCACCGATAAACCTTCGTCCGAGGCTCTCCGCTCATGCACGCTCGCGCCCTGGCTCTCATCTCCGCTCTCCTGCTTGCGGGAGCTCCCGCCCTCCGCGCCCAGGAACCTGGCTACGGCAAACCGACGGCTACCATGGTCTCGGGACCGGAAGTCGGGCGCCGCGCGCCGGATTTCACCCTGCCGTGGGCCGGCAAAGATGGAGTGGGGCCGGCCGACGACCCCTACCAGCTCTGGCGGGACCGGGGGAAGACGGTGGTGGTCGCATTCTTCCCGCGGGACTTCACCAGCGGCTGCACCGCCGAGATGCGCACCTTCGGCGAGCAGTACGATTCGTTGTTCGGTCCCGATGTCGTCGTAGTGGGGATCAGCACCGACTCGCTGGAGACGCATTCCCGGTTCGCTTCCAGCCTGGACCTGCCGTTCCGCTTGCTCAGTGACCGGGATCAGAAAGTCGCTCGGAGATACGGCAGCTACGATGCCAGCGGCTTCTCCCGGCGGACCGTGTACGTGGTCGGTCCTGACGGAGCGGTGAAGTATCGCAACCTCAGATTCAACGCGCTCGATCCCAAACACTACGCCGAGCTCGGGGCCGCGGTCCGGAAGGCGCGAGGGGCCTGAGCGGCGGACATTTCGCGGAGGACGCCATCATCCGATACCGACCGCTGCTGTGTGCGGCGCTGCCGTTGCTCCTGGCTGCATCGACGCTGCCCGCCCAGGAGAAGAATCGCGAGCCAACGGAGCCCTACCAGATCGAGGGACTTCGATCGGCCTTCTGTGTCCAACTCCTGCTGAATCCTGCCGCCGCGCGAAAGGCCATCCCGGAAAACTACCGGCCGCTCTCCGCCGCCCAGGCGGGAGAGCTGCATCCGGCGGTGCGTGGCGTGGTGAAGGATCAGCCTGAATTCGCGACGTGGACCCCCTCCCGATTGTGTCTCTACGCGCTGGATACTCTGCGCGGCCCGGGCTTCAGCTTCGCCTCCAAGAATGGCCGGAAGCCGCTCCTCTTCGGGGTATGGACGGCCACAGCGGCGGCAGCGGCCGGTGGTAGGCCGCGGGACGTGGCGCTGCTCGTCCTCAGCAATAGCGGGCACCTGGTCCATTACGCCAAGAACGTCGGCGCCCAGGTCCGTGGGGCCAAGCTGGTCATGGGGAAGGCCGCCCCGGGTGAGGAGGACACCATCATGGCGCCCCCGGCAGACCGCTTCCAGGTGAACGTCGGCAAGACGAGCGTGACCTGGGACCGCCGGCCGTCGACCAGCGGCAGCAAAACGGCTGGGCAGGTGGAGCTGGCCTGGAGCGCGGGCGAGCGGGGCGGCCCTGCGGGCGGCAGGCTGGTGCTTCAGCCAGTCTGGACCCTCGGAATGGCCGGTTCCTTTCGGGTCATCGGGAAGGACGACTTCGCCGCCGCCCTCAAGACTTCACCGATTCACTTCGTGGGGCCCCAATACGAGGGCGGGGGTGGGAGTCTGCAGCTGATGGGTCTCGAACGCCCATAAGTTGCACTTTCGCCATGTAGAGGATGTTCATAATCATCGAATCTGAATAATTACTTGAGGTATGGCGACACTGTCGCCATTCTCGCTTGGGCTAGTGGTGACAGTACTGATATAGGCTTAAAACATAGTACTTACGATGCTCGTATCCAGTCGCATCTTAGGTTCAGTAGAAGCGTTTTCTCCCGTTTTCCCGCTCTTCCAGATATTCACTTCCTAGACTTTTCAACATGTGGAAAGCGCCCTCACAACCACCCCACCCGCAGTGATTCCGGCCAATCTCGCCGGCTCGGGCTTCGTCCGGGCTCGCCGCATTCTCACCCTGGCGCCTGGCCTCTCCGGCGACGCGATCTGGTGGCAGGAAGGACGCATTCGAGCGGTCGGCGAGGCTCAGGCCGTGGCGAGGATGGTTCCCGCGGGCACCCCCTCGTTCGACTGGCGGGAAACCCTGGTGACCCCCGGCTTCGTGGACGGGCACACCCACTTCGCCATGTGGGCGCTCAACCGGCGGAGAGTGGAGCTGGCCGGCGTCGGGACCCGTGACGCCGCGCTGGAGAAGATCGCGGCGGCCTCGCCGGTCCAGGGCTGGGTCCAGGGCCAGGGCTGGGACGCGAATGGATGGCCCACGCCGCCCGATCGTTATGCGCTCGACGCGCTCCAGCCCGGACCGATCTACCTGGACTCACTCGACGTGCACGCAGCCTGGGTGAACAGCGCGGCGCTGCGGGTGGCGGGCATCTCCCGCGACACGCCCGATCCCTTCGGGGGACGAATCGTGCGCGACGCGGCGGGGGAGCCCACGGGACTCCTGCTGGAGCGAGCGGTCGGGCTCATGACGCCCTATCTCCCGGAGCCCCCCGATCCGATGCTGGACGGGGCCCTGCAAGAGGCGCAAGCCGAGGCCCACCGGCTCGGTGTCACCGGCATTCACGACGTGGAGGGTACCCGGGTACTCGAGACCTTCCGCCGGCTCGAGGCTGGTGGCCGCCTGCGGCTCCGCGTGCTGTTCCACCCACCGGTCGAGGCGCTGCCGGATCTCGTCGCCCGGGGGATCCGCAGCGGGACCGGCTCCGAATGGCTCACCATCGGCGGCGTCAAGATGTTTCTCGACGGAAGTCTGGGGAGCCGGACCGCGTGGATGCTCGATCCGTATGCCGGCAGCCGGGACCGCGGCATGGCCATCACCAGCGCGGCGGAGGCCCAGGCGGCCGTGCACACCGCCGCGGCGTCGGGGATCGCGGCGACGGTGCATGCCATCGGCGACGCGGCCGTGCGGCGCGCGCTCGATCTCCTCTCCGACGCGCCGCGAGCGGCCATTCCCCACCGCATCGAGCACTTTCAATGCGTCCACCCACAGGATCTCGATCGCGCCGCCGCCGGTGGCATAGTCGCCTCGATGCAGCCGGCGCATCTCCTGACCGACATTCCTCTGGTCGATCGGCATTGGGGTGAGCGCGGCGCCGGGGCCTATGCCTTCCGCACCCTGCTTCGGCGGCGGACGCCCATGGTATTCGGGAGCGACGTGCCGGTGGCCTCCATCGATCCCCGCGAAGGGGTGTATGCGGCGATGGAGCGGCGCGGCAATGCGGGCGGCCCCGCCGGCGGCTGGTATCCCGAGGAGAAGCTTGGCTTCGAGCACGCCGTCCGCGGCTACACGGCTGGTGCCGCGCTGGCGGGCGGCGTGGGGCACCGCCGGGGCACCCTGGCGCCGGGTCAGGATGCCGACTTGGTCGCATGGCGAGTGGCGCCGGAGGCGGAGCAGGGCAGTGGAGACGCCTTTCGCACCGCTCGCGCCGTGCTCACCGTCGTCGCCGGCGAGGTGGTGATGCAGGTGTGACCTGCTGCCATTAAACTCCAGCCCATGTCTCGTACCCAGGTTCGCCGCACCAAGATCGTCGCCACGCTGGGCCCGGCGTGGGACCAGCCGGCGCAGATGACCGCCCTGATCGACGCCGGTGTGGATGTCGTCCGGATCAACGCGTCGCACGGCACTGCCGAGATCCGCAACCGCTGGATCGAGCAGCTCCGAACCGTCACCGATGGCCGCCGCGATTCCGTCGCCCTGCTGCTCGATCTGCAAGGCCCACGGATCCGGGTCGGCACGCTGGCCGAGCCACTGCGGCTGGAGTCGGGCGAGCGGGTCGTCTTCGCGCCGGAAGAGGAGGCCTCGCCGGGGGAGATTCCGACCACCTACGATGCTCTGGCCAACGACGTACGGGTCGGCGCCAGGATCCTGCTCGACGACGGGCTGTTGAACGCCGAAGTCATCCAGGTGATGGATCGGCGGGTGGTCGCGATGGTGCACTACGGCGGGCTGGTCAAATCGCACAAGGGAATGAACCTGCCCGGCATCGAGGTGAGCGCGCCGGCCCTGACGGAGAAGGACCTCGAGGACGTGGCTCAGGCGGTGGCCGTCGGGGTGGATTACGTCGCGCTCTCGTTCGTCCGCCGGCCGGAGGACATGGAGCAGCTCCGCACCCTGGTCCCCCGCAGCACCAGGCTGATCGCCAAGATCGAGAAGGACACCGCGCTCAAGAACCTGTGCGGCATCCTCGACGCGTCCGACGCCATCATGGTGGCCCGGGGCGATCTCGGCGTGGAGCTGCCATTCGAGGAAGTCCCCCTGATGCAGAAGCAGATCATCCGGGAAGCGGGGCTGCATGGTAAACCGGTCATCACCGCCACCCAGATGTTGGAGTCGATGGTCCAGGCCCCCCGACCGACCCGGGCTGAGGCGTCCGACGTGGCCAACGCGATCCTGGACGGCACCGACGCGGTGATGCTGTCGGCGGAGACGGCGGTCGGCACCTATCCGCTGGAAGCGGTGTGCGCGATGGACCGCATCGCCCGCGAGATGGAGCTGCAGCGCCAGGGGCGGGGCGTCACCATCGACGCCGCGCTGGGCCGCCGGGCCTCCGAAGGCGTTCCCCTCCCGCAGCACCGGCAGGGACAGAGCGGACCGGTGCGCACCGAGGACGCGATCGCCGTCGCCGTGTGCGCCGCGGCGGAGATGCTGTCGGCCCCGCTCATCGTCTGCTTCACCAGCAGTGGCTTCACCGCTCGGAAGGTGGCGACCTGCCGTCCCACCGTCCCGATCTTCGCCTCGACCCCCGAGCCGGAGACCTTCCGTCAGCTTGCCTTGGTGTGGGGCGTCACCCCCGCGCTCATCCAGCACTCCACCGACTATGAGGTGATGCTGGGGATCGCCCGCCAGCAGATCCTGGAGCGCGGGCTGGCGCAGCCGGGCGAACGCCTTGTCGTCACCGCCGGAGTCCCGTTCGACATGCCCGGGACTACCAACCTCCTCAAGATCGAAGCAGTATAGGGCATGCGCCTCACCTTTCTGGGCACGGGCACGTCGTTCGGCGTGCCCCAGATCGGCTGTGACTGCGCAGTCTGCCGGTCCGCCGACCCCCGCGACAAACGCACCCGTTCGGGGGCGGCGCTGCAGGCCGGCGATGCCACCATCCTGATAGACACCCCGCCCGAGCTCCGGCTCCAGCTCATCGCTGCCGGCCTCTCCCGCGTCGACGCGGTGATCTACACCCACGAGCATGCCGACCATATCAACGGTATCGACGATCTCCGCAGCTTCTCGGTGCGCGGCCGCCGGGCGTTGCCCATCTACGGACCCGCCGAGACGCTCGATCGTTTACGGACGTCCTTCAACTACATCTTCGATGACGCGGTGCGTCCCTACGAGGGGACCTCCAAGCCGACGCTTGAGATGCACGCGCTCGAGCCGGGGCGCCCCATCCGTATCGCTGGTGTCGAGGTGCTGCCCCTGGCGTTCGACCATGGCCACCTGCGGGTGTTCGGGTATCGGATCGGGGCACTGGCGTACATTACCGACGTGAAGTCGATTCCCGAGGCGCAGCGCGCCAGCCTGCGCGGCCTCGATGTGCTGGTGATCAACGCGCTCTGGTGGCGCTCCCATCCGACGCACCTCAGCATTCCTGAGGCCGTGCAGACGGCCCAGTCCCTCGGCGCCAAGCGAACCTATCTCACCCATCTCACCCACGAGACCGGTCACGCCGCCCTGGCTGAGCAACTGCCCGAGGGCATCATGCCGGCCTTCGACGGCCTGACGGTCGAGGTTCCGTGATCACGCTCGCCTACGGTCGCATGCTCCAGGATCGACTCGATGGCGGGCATGGTCTCCCCCGCACCCGCCTCACCGAGCTGGCCGGCCGCTTCGGCGCGGTGCAGGACGAGGTCCAACGGCGCCGGGCCGCCGGCGAGTACGCCTTCTACGATCTGGTCAGCCAGCCGGAGGCCGTCCGCGAGATCACCCGCTTCGCCGAGGGGCTCGGCCAGGCGCACGATCACGTCCTGGTGCTCGGCATCGGTGGATCCGCGCTCGGGACCAAAGCGCTGCTGAACGCGCTGCGCCGCCCCGCCTGGAACGAATGGGACGACGAGGGACGCGAATTCTTCCCCCGGGTGAGCGTGCTGGACAACATCGATCCCACCACGGTGGCGGCCGCGCTCCGGCGGATCGATCCTCGCCGCGTGCTGGTGAACGTGATCAGCAAGTCGGGCGGCACCGCGGAGACGATGGCGCAGTACCTGGTGGTGCGCGCCTGGCTGGAGGAAGCGCTGGGCGCGGCGGCGTACCGCCATCTCGTCTTCACCACGGATCCCGCGCGCGGCGCGCTGCGCGAGATCGCGGCCACCGATGGCATCGCTACCCTCAGCGTGCCGCCGGCCGTGGGCGGCCGCTTCAGCGTGCTCTCGCCGGTCGGGCTCTTGCCCGCGGCGCTCGCCGGCGTCGACATCGAGGCCCTCCTGGCCGGCGCGGCGCGCGCGCGGGAGCGCGCCGAGGCGGCCGACCTGCTGCGGAATCCGCCCGCGCTCTACGCCGCGCTCCACTGGGCCGCTGATACCGCGCTCGGGGCTCGGATCAACGTGCTGATGCCCTACACCGACCGGCTCCGCGAGCTGGCCGAGTGGTACCGGCAGCTTTGGGCGGAGAGCCTGGGGAAGCGGGTCGATCGCGAGGGGCGGACAGTGTACACCGGTCCGACGCCGGTGGCCGCGGTGGGCGCCACCGACCAGCACAGCCAGGTTCAGCTCTTCATGGAGGGCCCGTTCGACAAGGTGATCACCTTCGTCACGGTGGACGATCTAGGGGAGGACGTCCGCATCCCGGCGCCGGCGGCGCCGAGCTCCGGCTCGCCGCCGGCCTTGCCAGCCGACCTGGCCTACCTGCCAGGGCACACCCTGGGCGAGCTGCTGCGCGCCGAATACGAGGCGACGGCGGCGGCGCTGGCTCAGATGGGGCGCATGAGCTGCACCCTTCGCCTGCCCGATCTCAGCCCCGCGAGCCTGGGCGAGGCGATCATGTTCTTCTTCTTCCAGCTGGCCACCGGCTACGCCGGCGTCTGGTACGGCATCGATCCCTTCGATCAGCCCGGCGTCGAGCTGGGTAAGCGTCTCACCTACGCGGCGATGGGCCGACCCGGATACCAGACCCCGGCGGCGGCCGCCCCCGGCACCGCCGACGAGACCTGATCGGGTCTCCCCGCGCGACCGGCCCTGGCGGCCAAACTGTTTGACGGTCCCAGAGCCGGGGCCTACCTTTGTCCCACGGTCGCAGGCAGGCGGCCGGAAGGAGGATGCACGGCACATGGCTGACGAAATCCAGCAGGCGGTGGAGCTTTATGCCGGGGCGGTCACGGTGGTGCCCGGCGGGGTCACGGTGCGAGATCCCGGCCAGCTCCGCTCTCCCGCCACCGACCGCCTCGTCTGGCAGGCGGTCTTCGGGACCGCCGAGCAGCGGGAGGCGGCGCGCTGGCTCCTGTGGGAGTTGGGGCAGGTGACCGGCGCGCGGCCCGCGTCCATCAATAGCCTGTACATGGCGCGCGGCCGCGGTGACGTGAGCGGCTTCACCGTCCCGGCCATCAACGTCCGCACCATGGCGTACGACACGGCCCGGGCCATCTTCCGCGCCGCCAAGGCCGGACGGGCGGGCGCCATCCTGCTGGAGATCGCCCGCTCCGAGATCGCCTACACCGACCAGCGGCCCGCCGAATACGTTGCCGTGATGATCGGCGCCGCACTCCGCGAGGGCTACGTTCTTCCGCTCTTCATCCAGGGCGATCACTGTCAGGTCAATCAGAAGAAATACGCTGCCGACCCGGAAGGAGAGATCGGCGAGGTCAAGAAGCTCATCCAGGAGGAGATCGGCGCCGGCTTCTACAACATCGACGTCGACACCTCCACGCTGGTCGACCTTTCCCAGGCCACGCTGGAAGAGCAGCAGCGGGTCAACTACGAACGCGCGGCGGAGATCACCAGCTTCATCCGAACCCAGGAGCCCGGGGGCGTGACTGCCTCCGTCGGCGCCGAGATCGGTGAGGTGGGGATGAAGAACAGCACCGTCGAGGAGCTCCACGCCTTCATGCAGGGCTATCGCCGGAGCCTGGCCACCCTCGGGACCGGCGAGGGCATCAGCAAGATCTCGGTGCAGACCGGCACCTCCCACGGCGGCGTCGTGCTGCCCGACGGGTCGATCGCCGATGTGAAGATCGATCTCCAGGCGCTGGCGGCGCTGTCCCGATCGGCCCGGGAGGAGTACGGGCTGGCTGGCGCGGTCCAGCACGGCGCCAGCACCCTCCCCTCCAACGCCTTCGGCAACTTCCCCCGCATCGAGACCGCCGAGATCCATCTGGCCACCAACTTCCAGAACATCGTCTTCGATCACCCCCGGCTGCCCAGCGAGCTGCGGGACGACCTGCGCCGCTGGGTGGACGAGAATGCGGCGGCCGAGCGGAAGAGCGGTGACACCAACGAGCAGTTCTACTATAAGGCCCGGAAGAAGGCCATCGGGCCGTTCAAGCGGGAGTTCTGGTCGCTGCCCGAGGATGTCCGCGGCGCCATCGCGGCCGACCTCGAGCGCATGTTCGCATTCCTCTTCGAGCAGCTCAACGTCAACGGGACGGAGAAGGACGTTCTTCGCTTCGTCCAGGCCCCGATCCAGCATCACGCGGCCCTCAAGCCCGTGCTGGTCGCGGCGGCCGACGACCCCGACGCCGGGGAATAGGGAGATTCGCATGCCACGCCGCAAGCAGGACCGTGAGGTGGTGTACGTGGAGCGCCCGGGCGATTCGTCCGCCAAGTGGCTCTTCTGGGGCGCCGTGCTCGGCGCCGGGCTCGCGCTGCTCTATGCGCCGCGCAGCGGGGAGGAGACCCGCCGGCATCTGCAGCGCCGGCTGTGGAAGCTCAGGGCGATGACCGAGGAGAAGCTCGACGAGCTGACCCAGCAGTTCGGCAGCGGCAGGGAGGCCCTGTCGGATCTGGACGACGAGGACGAGGACGCGCTCGACGAGCCGGACGATCTCCCCGCCGTGCGCCCCCGCGCCGGCGGTACCTCGGCGCGGGAGGAGCTTGAGCGCCGCCTGTCGGAGGCCCGCGCCCGACGCCGCGCCGTCGGCGATCTCGAGGAGCCGCTCGCCTGAGCGGGCTCCGGTCCGGCGGGTGGCATCGGTCCCCCGCCGGGTTCCTTCGCCGCACCCTGCAGGCCGCCGACGAAAACAACATTCCGTTTCTCGCCAGCGCCCTCACTTTCGACGCGCTGCTGGCCGCCATTCCGCTGGTGGTGCTCCTGCTGATCCTCCTGACCCACCTGGCGCAGACGATCTCAGGGGGTCCCGCGGTGGAGCCGACCCGACTGTTCCACCGCTTCTTCCCGCCGCACTCGTCGGAGCCGGGGCACGATCCGTTCGCGGTAGTCGAGGGACTCCTCACCGACATCGCACGGAACCGCGGGCGCCTCTCCCTCTACGCGGTGCCGGCCTTCGTCTGGTTCAGCACCCGGCTCTTCGCCGGGGTGCGGACGTCGCTCAACGACATCTACGACGTCTCAGTCCGGCCGACCCCGCGCCGGAACTTCCTGGTCATCTGGCTGCAGGCAAAGCTGCGAGACGCCAGCATGGTGGTCCTGACCGTCGTGCTGTTCCTGGCGAACACCGTGCTCACCACCGGCCTGGCGGTCCTGTGGGCGCGGGGCGCGGCGCGGGTGCCCCAGTTCGCCTTCTTCGTTTCCACCCTTGGGCGGGTGGCCGGCGAGCTCCTGGCGTTCATTTTTTCCATCTCGCTTTTCTATGTCACCTACCGGTACGCCTCGGTCCGGCGGCTGCCCTGGAAGACGGTGCTGCTGGCCTCGACCTTCACCGCCGTGCTGTTCGAGATCGCCAAGCGGCTCTACGGTCTGTATCTCGCCAATTTCGCCTCGCTCGAGGGACACGTGGGCGACGCCAGCATCGGCGCCAGCGTCCTGTTCGTGCTCTGGGTCTACTACACCGCTATCGTCTTCCTGCTCGGCGGTGTGGTCGCGGAGACCTGGGAGCTCCGCGCCATGCAGCAGCGGCAGCGCACCATTCTGGGCTGAGAGTTCCCTCGGCGGCGCTTCGGCAGTATATTACTGGTGCCTCAGGTCCGAAGGGCGCCGGCGCGTGAACCGCGTCAGGACCTCGCCGGTAGCAGCGCTAAGCGATGCCCGGTGTCGCTTCGGGGAGCCTGAGGCACTTTTCTTTTCCCTCCGCCAATGACCATCGCACTCGCCCGTCGATACCGTCCGAAGCGCTTCGCCGACCTCCTGGTCCAGGACCACGTAGCCGCCGTCCTCCGCGGCGCCGTTGCCCGAGGCCGGGTGGGCCATGGCTATCTCCTCACCGGCCCGCGCGGAGTCGGGAAGACCACCGCCGCCCGCATCCTGGCGATGGCGCTCAACTGCCCCAACCGCTTGTCCTCCGGCGATCCCTGCGGAGAATGCGAGAACTGCGTCCGGGTCTGGAACGGATCCGCCAACCTGGACGTGGTGGAGATCGACGCGGCCAGCAACCGCGGGGTGGACGACGCGCGCGATCTGCGCGAGCGCGCCATGTACGCCGCCTCGCAGGAGGGCCGCTTCAAGGTCTACATCGTGGACGAGGCCCACATGCTGACCCGGGAGGCTTGGAACGCGTTGCTCAAGATTCTGGAGGAGCCGCCACCGGGCGTGGTCTTCGTCTTCGCCACCACCGAGCCGCAGAAGATTGCCGCGGCCGCGGCCCCGGTGCTCTCCCGGCTGCAGCGGTTCGATTTCCGGCGGATCGCTCCGGCCGCGATTCGGGAGCGGCTGCGCCAGGTCCTCGACGCCGAGGGGATCGAGGCCGACGACGATGCGCTCACCCTCATCGCACGCCACGCGGATGGGGGCATGCGTGACGCGCTCTCGGTGCTGGACCAGTGCCTCAGCTTCGGGGAAGGCACCGTCACCGCCCAGCGGGTGCGCGAGGTCCTGGGCTTGGTAGGCGATGAGCTCTACGCCGAAGTGCTCGCGCTGGTCGCCGAGCGGCAGCCGGCCGGTGTGTTTCCCCTCATCGACCGGCTCAGCAACGCCGGCGCCGATCTGGCGGAGTTCATGGCCGGGGCGGGGGAGACTCTTCGGGCGCTGCTGATCCTCCAGCTGGGTCAGGAGCCAGAGGGGCTCACCGAGGCGATGCGGGCAACGCTGGCGGAGTTTCGGAACCGTCTGGAGCCGGGTGACGTCCTCCGCATGCTTCGGCTGCTCACCGAGAGTGAGACCTCCATTCGTCGCAGCGTGAACCCGCGGCTGGTGGTCGAGACGTTGCTGCTCCGGTGGGCCATGATGGACCGCACGGTCGACCTCGCCCAGGTGCTCGCCTCCCATCCCGGTGGAGGTGCTCCAAGGGCAGCGGAGCGGGCCTCCCCGGCCGCACCGCGAGGTGCGGGGAACCCGCCGCCGACTCGACCGACCCGCCCGGCGCCCCCCGCCGCTTCAGAACCGGGACCACCGGCCGCTACGCCGGTCCGGCCGCCCATCGGGCAAGGGTCGGCCGAGCTCGAGCAGGTGCGGCAGTCCTGGGAGGCAGTGGTCACAGACGTGCGAGCCGGGAGCCGCTTCCTGGGCGAGGCGCTGGCCAACGCCACCCCGGTCGCGCTCGACCCGCCCTGGCTCACCGTCGCGCTGGACGAGCCGCACCGGCTCTTTGCCGAGCCGCTGCAGGCCCAAGCGAGAGCGGTCGAGGAGGTGCTGCAGCGCATCAGCGGCCAGCCGCTCCGGTTGCGGGTTGCCCCGCCAGCCTCCGGCGACGCCGCCTCCCCCCGGCCGGCCCGACCCCCCTCGGAGGCGAGTATCAAAGCCGACCGTCTCAAGGGCTTTCGCGCGAAGGATCCCGCCCTCGACACGGCGGCGGATGCGTTAGATTTGGAGATCGTCGACTGAACCCCTACTTTGGGCGGACATGGCAGGACTACCTGATAGCATGGCAGACTTCCAGCAGCTCTTTCAGCTCGGCCAGCAGATGCAAGGCCGGCTGCAGCAGTTGCAGACCGAGCTGGCCAAACGCACGCTCGAGACCTCCTCGGGCGGGGGCATGGTCACTGTCACCGCCGACGGCCAGGGGACGGTGCGGGCCGTCCACATCGACCCGGCGGTCTTCGAAGATCACGATGCCGAGTTCCTGAGCGATCTCGTCCTCACCGCGGTGGCCGAGGCGCAGCGGCGGGCGGCTGAGTTGCTTCAGGCCGAAATGCGTAAGGTTCCGCAACTTCCTTTCGCGCCGCCCGCCTGACCGGTGAGTGCCATCGAGGAGCTGATCACCGAGCTTGCCAGGCTGCCCGGGATCGGTCGCAAGACGGCCCAACGGCTCACCTTTCATCTGTTGCAGCAACCTTCCGAACAGGCGGGCCGGCTGGCCTCGGCGCTGGTGGCGGTGACCGAGCGGGTCCGGGCATGCGAGCAGTGCGGCAACCTCACCGAGGAGCAGCCCTGCGGCATCTGCCGCGATCCCCGGCGCGACGCGGCGGTGGTGTGCGTGGTCGAGGAGGCCTCCACCGTGGCGGTGGTCGACCGGTCCACCGACTTCCGGGGACGCTACCACGTGCTCGGTGGCAGGATCTCACCGCTGGATGGCATCGGGCCCGAGGCACTGCGGCTGGATCGTTTGGTGGTTCGGGTGCGCGAGGAAGGCATCCGGGAAGTCATCCTCGCCACCAATCCCTCCATGGAGGGCGAGGTCACCGCTACCTACATCCAGCAGCTTCTCGCCGGCCATGGCGTCCGGGTGACTCGGCTCGCGCGCGGGCTGCCGATGGGTGGTGACTTGGAGTACGTCGACGGCGTCACCCTGGCGCACGCGCTGGTGGCCCGGCAGGAAGTGACCTGATGCGCTCGCGCGGGTGGGTCTTCGTCTGGGGTGTGGCGGCGGGCGGGGCGGCCGGGTGGCTGTTGGCCCAGCGCCGGTTTGCCTTCCACCGGCGGGATCTGTTCAGCCCGCGCCCGCTCCGCCGCCTGGCCGCGCTGGGATTTCTGGCCGGGCAGTCGGGGGTGGAGACGGTCCACCTGCTCCGGGATTATCTCTCCTGGGAGCGGCAGCCGGCGTTGCGCCGGCGCGCGGAGGCCATCGTCCGCCGGTTGGAATCGACTCTCGCATGAGGCCGGGCCGATGAGCGGAGCCTCCAGCTGGACCTTCCGGGAGGACGACTTCCGGCAGATCCAGACGATCCTGACGGGCTTTCTCGGCGAATCCAATGCCCGGACCGCGCTCATCGTCGATCGCACCGGACAGATGGTGGCCACGGTGGGCGAGGCGCCGGCCTTCGATGCCACCGCCTTCGCGTCGCTCACCGCCGCCGATTTCAGCGCCAACGATCAGCTCGCCCGCATGCTGGGCGAGCCCGAGTTCGGCGCGCTGTTTCATCAGGGCGAACGGGAGTCGATGTACCTGGCGGACGTGGCCCGGCGAGTCATTCTGGTGGTGCTGTTCGACAACCGCACCACCTTGGGCTTGGTGAAGCTCCGGGTCAAGACGGCGGTGGGGCAGCTGAACCAGGTGTTCACGGACATGTTCAACCGGGACGGCACGAGCGCGCCGGGGGTGGAGTCCGGGTTCCTCGGCGAGGCGGAAGACGAGATCGACAAACTCTTCGGGGCCTGAGGGGGACGGCAGCGCATGTCGATGATCAACTACGCCTCACGCGAGATCAACTGCAAGCTGGTGTACTACGGCCCGGGGCTGGGTGGCAAGACCACCAACCTCGAGTTCGTGTACAACAAGGTGGCGCCTGCCGCGCGAGGTAAAATGATCTCCCTCGCCACCGAGACCGAGCGCACCCTGTTCTTCGATTTCCTGCCGGTCGATCTCGGCACCATTCGCGGGTTCAAGGTCAAGTTCCACCTCTATACCGTGCCGGGACAGGTCTACTACAACGCCTCGCGGAAGCTGATCCTCAAAGGGGTGGATGGGGTCGTCTTCGTGGCGGACAGCCAGATCGAACGGATGGACGCGAACATCGAGGCGATGCAGAATCTCTACGAGAACATGACCCAGCACGGCTACGATCTCACCAAGATTCCCTTCGCCATCCAGTACAACAAGCGCGACCTCCCCAATGCCGCGCCGGTGACCGAGCTGCAGGCGTCGCTCAACCCGGGGTGGCCGGTGGACGATCCTGCCAGGCAGCGGCCGGTGGCCGACCCCAACCACGAGGCCGAGTTTCTCGTCGGCCAGCTCGATGGCCAATGGATCGAGCGGGCGCCCTACTTCGAGGCCGTGGCCTTGACCGGTGAAGGCGTCTTCGACACCCTCAAAGCCATCAGTAAGAACGTCGTCAAGACGCTGGGGTAGGCGGTCATCATGTGGACCCTGCCCAACATCATCACCCTGGTGCGGATCTGCTTCACGCCGGTCATCGCCCTCCTCCCCTTCATCGAGGGCTACTGGCCCAAGCTGATCGCCTTCATCGTCTTCGTGGTCGCTGCGGTGAGTGACGTGTACGATGGCCACCTCGCGCGAACCCGCAACCAGGTCACCGACCTGGGCAAGCTGCTCGACCCAATCGCCGACAAGCTGCTGCTCTTCGCCACCCTCATTCCGATCTACTGGATCTCGCGCCAGCGCCACGACCTCTACGACATCCCGCTGTGGGGCAGCATCCCGCTCTGGGTCTGCCTGCTGCTCATCGGACGCGAGGTGGCGATGACCGCCTTCCGCTGGTGGGCCAGCCGCCGCGGCGTAGTGATCCCGGCCGCCGGGGCGGGGAAGCTCAAGACCACCATCCAGAACATCTTCGTCGGGGCTGTGATTCTGTGGTTCGCCTTCCGGGATGCCCGGAAGCCGATGGGCTGGGAGCATAGCCGCTTCGCCGGCTACTGGAACGAGTTTCACGGCGGCTTCGTCGCGGTGACGCTCGCTGTGGCCGCACTGCTCACCGTCTACTCCTTCGCGCTCTACCTCTACCGCAATCGCGGACTCTTCAGCGATCGGGCGCGGTAACCTCCGGTCGAGCCAGCCGCCAACATGGACCTCGAGCTCGTCACCATTGGTACCGAGCTGCTGCTCGGCTTCACGGTCGACACCAACGGCGCGGAGATCGCGCAGGCGCTTGCGGCGGAAGGCGCGCGTATCGTCCGCCGCACCGCGGTAGCCGACCGTCCGGACCACATCCGGGAGGCTGTCGAGTCCGCGCTCGGCCGGACCGGCGCGGTGCTTACCACCGGAGGCCTGGGACCGACCCGTGACGACATGAGCAAGCGGGTGGTGGCCGAGCTGCTGGACCTGCCGCTCGAGTTCGACGACACCGTCTGGGCCGACGTGCTGGCGCGCTACGCGCGGTTCCAGCGCACTCCGGCCGCGAGCAACCGCTCTCAAGCCGAAGTGCCGGCGGGCGCCACGGTTTTGCGGAATCGCTGGGGCACGGCGCCGGGACTCTGGATCGAGCACCCCTATGCGGAGAGCCCGCGAGGCACGGGGCTCGTCATCATGCTCCCCGGCGTTCCCTTCGAGATGCGCATGCTGCTGCAGCACGAGGTCGTGCCGCGGCTGGCCGGCCGGAGCGACGGTGCGGTGATCCGCTCGCTCACCCTCCGGACTACCGGCATCCCCGAGTCGACCCTGGCCGAGCGGATGGGTGAGATCGAGCGGGAGATCGCCCCCCTCACGCTGGCATATCTCCCGGGCCTCGACGGCGTCGATCTTCGGCTCAGCGCCTGGCAGCTTGGTCCCGAGGAGGCGCAGCAGCGGCTCCGCAGCGCCGCCGGCATTATTCGCAGTCGCGCCGAGGGGGTCATCTACGGCGAAGACGATGACGATCTCGCCGCCCTGGTGCTCGACCGGGCCCGCGCCAAGCGGCTCCGGCTCGGCACCGCCGAGTCCTGTACCGGCGGGCTGGTGGGCGGCCGGTTGACCGAAGTGCCCGGCAGCTCGGACGTCTTCATGGGTGCGGTGGTCTGCTACCACAACGACCTCAAGACCTCGCTTCTGAGCGTGCCGCCCGAGCTGATCCAGGCCGAGGGCGCGGTCAGCGAGGCCGTGGCCAGCGCCATGGCCACCGGTGCTCTGACCCGTCTGGGGATCGACGCAGCCGTCGCGGTCACCGGCATCGCCGGGCCTGGCGGCGGGAGCGAGTCGAAGCCGGTCGGCACCATATGGCTCGCCGTAGCCCTGGGGGGCGTGGTCGAAACGCGCAAGTCGGTTTTCGGTGGAAGCCGACACGATATCCGGGCCCGGGCCGCACAGGGGGCGCTCTCGCTGCTCTACAAGTCCCTTCCGCACTGACGGCTTTTCCTGCCACTCTGGCCATCCCACAATGGCACGCGAGGTGCTATAATCCCCTGACCATTCTGCCGAGGTGAGGGCGCAAGTGACTGAAAATCGAAGACTTAGAAGGGACAAATTGAGGGAGGACGATCTTGTGACAGGCCCCAGCGCCGATGGCGCCGACCTGGCCTCGACCGACATGTCAGCCGACCCGTCGTCCCGTCAGGAGGAGAGCCAAGCGGATTTCGGCGGGGGTGTCGGCGGTCTGCCGATGGAGCCCCAGGCCGAGGCCGTGCGGCGGCTGGAGTCGCAGCTGGAGGGAGTGCGCGAGCAACACCTGAGGCTTGCCGCTGAGTTCGACAACTACCGCAAGCGCATCGCACGGGAGCGGGCCGAGCTGACTGACCGGGCCCAGGCCGGTCTGGTGAGCCGGCTGCTCGACGTGCTCGACGACATGGATCGCCTCAGTGGGGACACCGGCAACGCCACGCCGGAGGCGCTCCGTCACGCTATCGAGCTGGTGACCCGGAAGCTGGACAAGGAGCTGTCCGCCGCGGGGCTCGAGCGCATCGACCCGGTCGGAAAACCCTTTGATCCCAGCTTGCACGAGGCCGTCTCCACGGTGCCGCCGCCGTCCCCGGCGGAGGATCACCAGGTGAGCGCCACCTTCCAGGCCGGGTACCGCTTCAAAGGAACGCTGGTGCGCCCCGCGCGCGTTCAGGTCTACTCCGAGCAGGGGCAGGCGTAACGTGGCGGCAAAGGACTTCTATCAGGTCCTCGGAGTTCCCGATTCCGCCAGTCAGGCGGATATCAAGAAGGCCTACCGGCGGCTGGCAAAGCAGTACCATCCGGACGCCAACCCGAACAACCCCAAGGCCAGCGAGCGCTTCAAGGAGATTTCCGAGGCGCACAGCGTGCTGTCCGACGCGGAGAAACGGAAACAGTACGATCAGATGCGCCGGCTCGGCGCGTTCGACGGGATGGCCCGGGGCCCTCGCGCGGGTGCCGGCGCTCGATCGGGCGGCGCCTCACCGGGAGACGTCGACACGGGCGGGATCGAATTCGGCGATTTCGGCGGCCTGGGCGACATCTTCTCCTCGATCTTCGGGCGGGGCCGCCGGGAAGAGCCACGCGCCGAGGCGCTGGAGACCATGGTCGAGATACCCTTCCGGGTGGCGATGCTGGGAGGCCGGGTCCCGGTCACGTTGTCGGTCACCGAGCCATGCCCCACCTGCACCGGGAGCGGCGGTGCACCGGGCGCCACCTGGTCCACCTGTCCCGAGTGCAACGGCCGCGGAACCATCTCGTTCGGTCAAGGTGGATTCGCCGTCAATCGTCCCTGTCCCCAATGCCGCGGCCGGGGGCGGATCCCTTCGGAGCCGTGTCCCACCTGTCACGGCGCGGGGGAGGTCCGGAGCGAGCGCAGCATCGTCATCACCGTGCCGCCGGGCACCGAGGACGGCTCCCGGGTGCGTCTCCGGGGACAAGGCGAGACCAGCCGTCCCGGTGCGCCGCCGGGAGATCTGCTGGTCACCTTTCAGGTGCAGTCGGACCGCTTCTTCCATCGCGAGGGGCTCGACATCGTCTGCGAGGTGCCGATCAACATGGCGCAGGCAGCCCTTGGCACCCGGCTTCGGGTGCGAACGCTGGACGGCAAGAAGGTGATGTTGCGGATCCCGCCGGGCACTCAGCCGGGCCGGAAATTCCGGATCAAGGGGCAGGGGATCGAGAAGAATGGCCGGCGGGGCGACCAGCTGGTGGCGGTTCAGGTGACCTTCCCCAGCGAGCTCACTCCGGAGCAGCAGGAGCTGCTCAAGAAGTTCGCCGATTCGGCGGGCCTACCCTACTGAACGCAGGCGCTCGAGCAGCACGCGGTGGGTCGCCCGCTCGGGCTCGTCCTCCAGCGGGCGACGCTGCTCGTAGCTTCCGTCCGAACGGAGCTCCCAGGCCTGCCGGTTGTCCTGCCACATGAGCCGCAGCAGGTCACGCAGCGCTTGCCGGTGCGCCGGATTCTCGATCGGGGTCACCGCCTCGATCCGGCGGTCCAGGTTGCGTGGCATCCAATCGGCCGAGCCGATATAGACCTCCTCGTCCCCCCCATTGAGGAAGTAGAAGGCCCGCGAGTGCTCCAGAAAGCGGCCGACGGTGCTGATCACCCGGATGGTCTCGCTCAGGCCCGGGAGGCCCGGCCGGAGGCAGCAGATCCCCCGCACGATCAGATCGATCGGTACCTGCGCCCGTGACGCCTCGTACAAGGCCGCGATGATGTCCGGGTCCACCACCGCGTTCATCTTCGCCATGATGTGGGCCGGCCGCCCGGCCCGACGGTGCGCCACCTCCCGAGCGATCATCTCCAGGAACCGCTCCCGCATGCCTCGTGGCGCCACCACCAGCTTCCGGTAACCCGCCGGCGAGGCGAACCCTGTCAGCACGTTGAAGAGGTCGGTGAGGTCGGCGCCGAGCTCGGCGCTGGCGGTGAGCAGGCCGAAGTCGGTATAGAGCCGCGCGGTCTTGGGATTGTAATTGCCGGTACCGGTATGGACGTACCGGCGCATCGTGTCCCCCTCGCGCCGGACCACCAGCATGACCTTGGCGTGGGTCTTGAGCCCGGCCACTCCGTAACTCACGTGGACCCCGACGTCTTCCAGCCGCTGAGCCCAGATGATGTTGTTCTCCTCGTCGAAGCGGGCCTGCAGCTCGATGAGCACGGCGACCTGCTTCCCCCGCTCGGCGGCCTGGGCCAGCAGCCGCGCGATGCTCGAGTCGCCTCCGGTGCGATAGAGGGTGAGCTTGATCGCCAGGACGTCCGGATCCTCCGCGGCGGTCTGGATGAAGCGCTCGACGGTGTTCGCGAAGCTGTCGTAGGGATGATGCAGCAGGATGTCGCCTTCCCGGATCACGTCGAAGATATTGCGCGCGCCCGCCAGCCGCGCGGGCGTGGCGGGATGGAAGGTCGGGTCCTTGAGCGCGGGGAAGTCGAGCGTGGAGAGTGAGAGCAGGTCCGCCGTGTCGATCAGCCCCCGCACCTCGTAGATGTCTTCCGGCGTCAGTGGCCGGGCGGGAGGCTCCTGCTGCTCACTGAACTCCATGAGCAGGAGCTCGCGCAGTGATTGCGGCATGGAGGCGTGCACCTCGATGCGCACCACCTCGGCAAAACGACGGTTGCGGACCTCCTCCTGGATCAGGCTCAGCAGGTCCTCGGCCTCATCGCCGTTGTCGATCTGCAGATCCGTGTTGCGGGTGATGCGAAAGGTGTAGCAGCCCAGGATCTCCACGCCGGGGAAGAGCGCCTCGAGATTCGCGCTGATCACCGCCTCGAGCGGGATGAAGTGGTTGGCGGTGGGCAGCGGAACCCAGCGGGGAAGGATCTTCGGAACCTTCACCCGGGCGAAGTGCTCTTCGCCGTCGCTGCCCCGCAGCACCACGGCCAGCGAGAGGCTGAGATTGGAGATGTAGGGAAACGGGTGCCCCGGATCCACCGCCAGCGGCGTCAGCACCGGAAAGACATTGGCATGGAAATAGGTGTCGAGGTGGGTCCGATCCGCCGGGGACAGCTGGGCCAGGCTCTGGTGCAGCCTGAGGTCGTGGGTGGCGAGGGCGGGCAGGACCTCTTCTTCCAGAGCCTGTCGATGCTGGTCGACCAGCCCCCGTACCACCGAGCAGATCCTGCGGAGCTGATCCTCCGGCGTCATTCCATCGGCGGTGCGCTCCACGATCCCCGCCGCCACCTGCTGCTTGAGGCCGGCGACACGGACCTGGAAGAACTCGTCCAGGTTGCTGCTGAAGATGGCCAGAAACTTGAGCCGCTCGAGCAATGGAGTGCGGGAGTCCAGGGCCTCATGGAGCACGCGCCGATTGAACTCGAGCCAGGAAAGCTCTCGGTTCAGATACAGCGATGGATCGTGCAGATCGTCGAGGAGGACCCGGGGGGTGGGTCGGAGTAGATCGGTCACGCGGGTAATGTACAGGCCGTCCACCACGAGGGGACAGCCAAATGTAACAGGAGCGTAACACCGAAAGGCGTTAGCGCTCTTCGGGGGCGGGACGGACCAGGGTCGAGAGCAGGAAACTCACGATTCCCACCACCAGCCCACCCCAGAACGCCGGCCAGAATCCGGCGACAGTGAATCCCAGGTCCCAGCGTTCGGAGAGCCAGCCGGTCACCAGCAGCAGTACGGCGTTGATCACCAGCGTGAAGAGGCCCAGCGTCAGGATAATCAGCGGGCAGGTGAGGACCGTGAGCAACGGCCGCAGCAGGCTGTTCACCGCCCCGAACACCGCCGCCACCAGGAACAGACGAACCGGGCCGCCGGAGAAGTCGAGGCCCGAGATGAAGTACGCCGCCACCCAGAGCGCGGCGGCGTTGAAGACCCAGTGCAGCAGCAGGGATCGCATGGGTGTCGGCGGCGGCCGTCGCTAGCCGATGACGCCGCCGCCGAGCACGCGGCCATCGGTCTGGTAGAGCACCCCCGATTGGCCCGGAGTGATCGCCCGGACCGGAATGGCCAGCGCGAGCTCGAGCGACTCCGCGCCCCGCTCGAGCACGGTGGCCGGGACCGGGCGGGCCCGATAGCGGAGCTGGATTTCGCAGGCGTCGCCCGGGTCGAGCTCGTCCGCCAGCCAGTTGAGCTCCTCCAGCCGCACCTGGTGGCCGGCCAGCTCATCCGCGGTGCCCACCACCACCTCGCGGCGTTCCGGCCGGATGGCCACCACGTACCGCGGTGCGCCGAATCCCCCGGGCAGGCCCTTCCGCTGGCCGATGGTATAGCGGGCGTACCCGCGGTGCTGGCCCACGATTTCGCCCGCAGTGGTCACCAGGGGGCCGGGCGCGAGCGCGGGGGCATCGGCCGGGAGCTCGCGCTCGAGCACGGCGGCGTAGTCGTCATCGGGGACGAAGCAGATCTCCACCGACTCCGGCTTCTCCGCCGTGGTGAGGCCCAGGCGGCGGGCGTACTCGCGGGTCTCCGCCTTGGATAGCTCGCCCACCGGCGTCAGCATCCGCGCGACCACCGCCCGGTCGATGCCCCAGAGGAAATAGCTCTGGTCCTTCCGGGGGTCGCGGCCGCGGTAGAGCGCGCCCTCTCGGGCCACGGCGTAGTGGCCGGTGGCGAGGTAGGCGCAGTCGAGCGCATCCGCGTGCGCCAGCAGGTCGCGGAACTTGGTGAAGGAGTTGCACCGGACACAGGGGATCGGGGTGCGTCCGCGGCTGTACTCGCTCACGAAGTTCTGAATCACGTGCAGATCGAACCGGTCCTCCAGATTGAGCACGTAGTGCGGCACACCCAGGGCATGGGCCACGTCCCGCGCGTCGTTGATGGAATCGAGCGAGCAGCAGGGGCGGTCCGGCACCGAGTCGCCGTAGCAGAAGAGCTTCATGGTGGCGCCGACCACGTCGTACCCCTGTTCCACCAGGCGCGCGGCCGCCACCGAGCTGTCCACCCCGCCCGACATCGCCACCAGTACCCGCTCAGACACGGCCCAGCACTCCCGCGAGCCGGCGAACCTTGGCGACCACATCGGGCATGACCTCGACGACCCGCTCGACGTCGGCCGCCGTCGACTCCCGGCCAAAGCTGAAGCGGATGGCTCCGAGCGCCAGCTCCCGCGGCACACCCATGGCCGTGAGGACGTGGGAAGGCTCCACCGCCCCGGTTGAACAGGCCGATCCGCTCGACGCGGCCACCCCGGCGAGATCGAGGTGCATGAGCAGCGCTTCGCTGTCCGCTCCCGCGACGGAGACATTGAGGATGTGGGGCGCGCGCCCGGTCATCTCCCCGTTCACCACCAGGTCGGTCAGCCGGGCCTTGAGCCGGCCCGCCAGATCATCCCGAAGCAGCCGCAACCGCGCGCTCTCCTCGGCCTGCTCCTCCCGGGCCAGGGCAGTGGCGCGCCCCAGGGCGACGGCGCCGGCCACGTTCTCGGTGCCCGGCCGGATCCCGTACTGCTGACCGCCGCCGTGAATGATCGCCTCGACCGCTTTTCGGTCGCGCACTACGAGGGCGCCGATCCCCTTGGGCGCCCCGATCTTGTGCCCGGACAGGGTGAGCAGGGTACACGGCAGCTCCCGCACCGACACCGGCAGCTTGCCGAACGCCTGTACCGCGTCGGTATGAAAGTAGGCCTTGGCCGCCTGGCACCGGGCCGCGATCTCCTGTACCGGTTGCACCACCCCGATCTCGTTGTTGACCCACATGATCGACACCACGGCCGGACCGTCCGCCAGCGCCCGATCCAGCGCCGCCAGATCCACGATTCCGTCGGAGTCGACCGCCAGGATCACTTCGCGGCCGCCCAGGTGACAGACGGCGTGGGCGGCGGCGAGGATGGCCTTGTGCTCGATGGCGCTCACCACGGCGCACATGGCGCCGCCGCGGTCGCGCGCGGCCAGGGCGGCCCCCACGATCCCCAGGTTGTCCGCCTCGGTCCCGCCCGAGGTGAAGATGACCTGGTTGGGCTCGGCGTCCACGGCCTGGGCGACCTCCCGCCGCGCTTGCTCCAGACCGGCCCGCGCGGCGCGGCCGAACCGGTGGGCGCTGGACGGGTTCCCGAAGGTTTGATCGGTCAGGTATGGCAGCATCGCCTCCAGCACCTCCGGACGGACCGGTGTGGTGGCGGCGTGGTCGAGATACACGGGGGCGTGTGACATGATGTGAAGAATATTACATGCTCTGAACGCCGAGCGTCACGACGTCGTCGACCAGCATGGTCTCGTGGGTGAAGAACGGCTCTCCGTAACGGGTACGGATGAGGGAGCCGTAATGGGCGTTCTGGAGCTCGATGAGCGAGTAGAGGTCCTGTCCGGTAGGGAAGATCTCGCCCGCCGCCCTGGCGCCATCGAACTGGCTGCCATAGCAGCGGATCGAGGCGAGCTTCCGGTCGAACTGTGCGCTGATGTCCACCACGAACGTCGGCTTGAGCGGGTCCTCCCGGTAGGACAGGGCGTAGAGCAGCTTGAACGGCCGGTGGGGGGTGCCGGGGGCGTCATACTTCGACAGCCCCGCCAGGTAGCAGGCATCCCGCCCGATCTCGGAGGCGATCCGGTGGTCCGGATGGCGCCCCACGGGAAAGGGAAGAATGACGACCCGCGGGGCGAATCGGCGGATCTGCTCCACCACGACGCGCCGGGTCTCGTCGGTGTTCTGCAGGTGCGCGTCGGACAGGCCGGCATTTCGCCGCTCGGACACACCCAGGATGGCCGCTGCCCGCTGTGCCTCCTCGGCACGCAGCTCGGCGCTGCCTCGAGTCCCGCTCTCGCCACCCGTCAGGTCGAGAATGGCGGCCCGGTGGCCGGCGTCCACGGCCTTGAGCAGCGTGCCGGCACAGGTGAGCTCGACGTCGTCGCGGTGGGCGGCGATGGCCAGAACATCCACGGGCATGGGGGCTCCGGAGGCGTTGCACGGGTCAGGCCCTTCGCTTGATCCGTCGCACCAAGAATATCCCCGCCCCGGCGGCCGCCGCCACCGGTACCACGAAGCCCAGCGACGCGATCACCCCGGCGAGCAGCGCCACGAAGTTGCGCCAGGCCTGGCGCATCGCCTCCCAGAGGGGGTTCCAGCCCGGCTGATGGGCCAGGATCGGCGGAGGCTCGTGGATGGTGACCGAGAGCGTGCTGAGCGCCACCCGGCTCTTGAGATAGCGCAGGCGCCCCTCCTGGCGCTCGATCTCCTCCCGCACCCGAGCCAGCTCCCGTTCAACCGCCAGCACATCCTGCAGTCGTCCCGTGCGACTGCCCAGCAGGTCGATCAGCCGCTCCTCCAGTCGCCGCGAGTTGCCCACCCGCGCCGTCAGATCCACGAACTCCTCGCCCACGTCCTCGGCGCTGATGTTGACGAACTCCACGCGGCCGAGGGGCGGCAACCCGCTGGTCAGCTCATCGAAACGTGCGGCGGGGACTTTGATCTCCATGGTGGCCTGCCGAAGCTGCTCCCGCCCGCTCTGGATGGCGCTGTTGCCGACGAACCCGCCGACCCGCTCCGCCAGCCGCCGCAATCCGTTCATCGCCGGCTCCAGCGAGTCGACTTCGAGGCTCGCGTTGCCGGTGCGGATAACCATGCTCGAGCCCATGGCAGGGTCGGTCGTGGTGGCGGGAGAGTGGGCGAGGGATCCTGCGGCGGCGAGCTCGTCGCGGGGCGCCGAGGCCGGCGCTGCCACTTTCTGCATCATTGGGCCTGCCTGCACATCTGAGCGCGCGTCCGAGCGCTCACGGTTCAGCGTCACCGGCCGGCCCCCGGAGCGGCACGCCAGGAGCAGGCACGCGACCAGGCCAACGGTCCACAGGGAAAACCGCATCGCATCCTCGAGTCACGGGTGAGCGCGGGAGATGCGATGGGCCGGGAAAATCGCACGCCCGCCTCAGGACCGTCACTCGTGCCGCAGCGCCTCCACCGGGTCCATCCGGGCCGCCCGGTTGGCGGGATAGAGCCCGAATACGAGCCCGATGCCGATGCTCACGCCCGAGGCCAGGGCGGCGCTCCAGAGCGGCACCGAGGACTCCAGGTTCATGGCCGCCTTCAGCACCTCGCCGGCCAGCAGTCCGATCACGATTCCCAGGAGCCCTCCCACGAAGGTCAGGGTGGCCGCTTCCACCAGGAACTGCCAGAGGATCTCCCGCCGGGTGGCACCGAGCGCCTTGCGCAGGCCGATCTCCCGGGTGCGATCGGTCACCGAGACCATCATGATCGCCATGACGCCGATCCCGCCCACCAGCAGGGCCACGCTCGAGAGGGATACCATGGCGAGAAAAAAGTAGGTGGTGAACTTCCCGATCACGTCCAGGATCTGGTCCTGGGTGACGAGATCGAAGGTGTTGGGCGCCCCCGGACGGAGCCCCCGTGCGCGCCGAAGGGCGACCGTGGCCAGGTCGCGGACCTGCTCCGGCGGCAGGCCCGGATGGGGCCGCACCGCGATGAAGAGGCTGTTGGTCTGGTCGTACCGGTAATTCTGCCGCGCGGTCTCGAAGGGCATCACTCCGCCGATCTCCTGCCCGGGCGGCTCGAAGATGTTGCCCGGCTTCTGGTAGATGCCGATCACCAGCAGGGCCTTGTCTCCCACGCGGACGTAGCGCCCCAGCGGCTCGATCTGGCCGAAGAGCCGGTCGGCCACGTCGGTCTCCAGCACGATCACGTCGCGGCCCGTCAGCTCTCCGCGGGTGAAGAATCGGCCGCGGAGCAGGGTGCCGCCCTGGATGTCCATGTAGTGCTCATCCGCGCCGAACACCGCCACGGTCTGAGTCCGGGCACCCTGATACTCCAGCCGCTGAAACAGCTGCGCCCACATCCCGGCGTAGGCGATCTCCGGCACCCGCCGGATCGCCTCGGCGTCGGTCGTCGAGACCACCGGCCGGATGCGCACCTGGTAGGGAAGATGGTCCGGGTTCAACGGAGTCTGCGAGAAGAAGCGGATGACGTAGAAGACGCTGGGCCCGGCGGTCTCGATCGCGGTGAAGATCTGGGTGCGAATGCCCTGGACCATCGAGGCGATGGCCATCACCGTGGTGACTCCGATGACCACGCCCAGGATGGTGAGGCCCGAGCGCAGCTTGTTGGCGCGCAGCGAATCGAACGCGATGGTCACGCCCTCGCCCAGACTCCGCAGCATCCCTATTCGGCCCGGAGGGCGGTGATCGGATCGAGCCGCGACGCGCGAGAGGCGGGAAAGACGCCGAACACGATGCCGGCCCCTGCGCCCAGGGCCAGGGCCACTGCCACCGACCAGAGCGTGATCCGCGCGGGAAGCGGGGTGAAGGTCGAGACGGCGGCAGCGAGGCCCCAGCCGGCGAACACGCCCTGCAGTCCGCCCAAGGAGGAGAGCACGATCGCCTCGATCAGAAACTGACGGCGGATGTCTCGCCGGGTGGCGCCGAGAGACTTGCGCAGGCCGATCTCGTGGGTCCGCTCCGTCACGCTCATCAACATGATGTTCATGATTACTATGCCGCCGACCACGATGCCGATGCACACCACTGCGGGAATGGCGGTGAAGAGGAGCCGGGTGAGCCGGCGCCAGAAGGCCACCAGGGCGTCCGCCTTGTCCACGGTGAAATCGTTCTGCTCGCCCGGCCGAAGCCGATGCGCCAGGCGCATCGCCTCCTCGGCGCGCACCATCGCCGGGTCGATCGCTTCCGCCCTGGCCATCTTCACCGAGACGACGGTCGTCTTTCGCCGGCCGTAGTACGCCTCGAAGGTGCTGAACGGCAGCAACAGGAATCCGTCGAACGACTGGCCCAGCACCCGCCCCTTCTTGGCAATCACCCCTTTCACCGACACCTCGCGGCCTGCGATCCGCACCTTGCGGCCTACGGCGAGCGCCGGCTGATCGAACAGCTTGGAGGCCACGTCATAGCCCAGCACCACCACCGGCCGGCGCTCCCGGATGTCGGGATCGGTGAGGGGGCTCCCAGCCAGCATCTGATAGTCTTGCACCACCTGGTAGGGCGGGGTGACTCCGAAGATCAGCACGCTGCCGACCGTGCGCTCGCGGTAGGTCACGTCGTTGACCGGCGTCGGCCAGCCCGACTGGAGCGAGACCGCCTGGGCCTCCGGCAGCGCCCGAAGAACCGCGTCGGCGTCCTCGGCCGAGATCAGCGGGCGCTTGTTGATCGCCCGCACCTGGTCGTCGTCCAGCAGGCCCAGCGCGATGGGAGAGCGGCGCACCTGGAAGGCGTTGGTGCCGATCATCGCTCCGGTCAGGTTCTCCTTGACGTACGCGTTCATCCCCTGGATGACGGCGACGACGACCACCAAGAAACCGACCGAGACGATGATACCGAGGAGAGTAAAAAAGGAGCGCAGTTTCGCGGACCAGATGGCCTGGACGGCGAGCCGCAGGGCCTCGAGAAGGGGCATGCCCTAATGTAACCGGCTACTCGTACCGCAACGCCTCCACCGGGTCGAGCCGCGAGGCCCTGTTCGCGGGATAGAGCCCGAAGAGCACGCCGGTGAGAACCGACGCCACCACCGCCGCCACCACCGAGAGCAGCGGCACCGTGGCCGGGATCCGGGTGAACGACCGGATGCCGTAGGCGATCAGCGCGCCGAGACCCATGCCGATGAGGCATCCCACCAGCGTGAGCGTGGCGGCCTCGACCAAAAACTGGAACATGATCTCGCCCCGGGTGGCACCGAGGGCCTTCCGCACCCCGATCTCCCGGGTGCGCTCCGTCACCGAGATCATCATGATCGCGACCACGCCAACGCCACCGACCATGAGCCCCACGCTGGAGAGCGCGATCATCACCACGAAGAAGCCGGCGGTGATCTTATTGAACGCCTCCAGCACCCGGTCCTGCGTGACGATGGCGAAGTTGTTGGGATCCCCTGGCCGAAGGCCCCGCTTGCTCCGGAGGGCGGCCGTGACCTCTTCCTGCGCGTCGACCGTGCTGGCCGCCGCCGTCGGCACCACCGCGACCTCCATCCAGCCCCGCTCGAAATCGGCCACCTTGGTGAAGGCGGTGTGAGGGATCGCCAGCCGGGGATTGTCCGCGTTGGTGAACAGGGACGCCGCCTCGACGTGGAGCCCGATGACCTGGAACGGCTGGCCGAAGATCTTGATCGTCTTCCCGATCGGATCCCGTCCGGGGAACAGCGACTCGGCGGCCTTGTCGTTGATGACCGCGACGTGCGCCCCGGCACTGTACTCGATCGGCGTGAAATTCCGCCCGGCCAGGATGTCCCCGCCGTTCACCTGGGGCCAGGTGGGCGAGAACCCCGCGACATCGACGCTCTTGAGGTCGATCCCCTCGAAGCTCACCGGCCCCGCGGCGTACTCTCCGATATTCACCTCCCGCACCAGCGGGAGCCGACGGATCAGCTCGGCTTCCTCGGTGGTGATCCATGGCATCCGCCGCCAGGGTGAGAGCTCCTCCGAACCGTCGGACACTTCCAGGCCGCCGGAGAAATAGCGCTGCACGAAGAAGGTCTTGGGTCCGGCCGACTCGAGAATCCGGGTGATGCTCAGGTTGATGCCGGTGATGGCGGAGCCCATCGCGATCACTGCGGTGACCCCGATGGCCACGCCGAGCACGGTGAGCCCGGCCCGCACTTTGTTGGCCTGGAGCGAGTCGAGCGCGATGGCGACGCCTTCCAGCATCCGGCTGGCCAGGGTGATCGGGCGGGACGGAGTCATTCCGCCCTCAGCGCGACGATGGGATCGAGCCGCGACGCGCGGCTCGCGGGATACACCCCCGCGGCCACCCCGACCGTCACGCCCAGCACCACGCCGACGAGCACGGACCAGGGAGCCACCGCGGCCGGGAGGGGCGTCAGCGCCTTGACCACGAACGCGAGCACGATCCCGAAGCCGATGCCGAGGATCGCTCCGGCCAGCGACAGCGTGGCGGACTCCATCACGAACTGCGCCAGGATGTCGCCCCGCCGCGCGCCGAGCGCCTTCCGGATACCGATCTCCCGGGTCCGCTCGCTCACCGCCATGAGCATGATGTTCATGATCACGATCCCGCCGACCACCAGGGAGATGGCGACCAGGCCGGGCAGCGTGAGAAAGAGGACCTTGGAGATCTTCTGCCAGGTGCCCAGGGCGCCTTCCGCGGTCTGAAAAGCGAAATTGTTCTCCTGCCATGGCTTGAGGTGCCGGCGGCCGCGCATGACAGCCTCGGCCTCCGCCATCGCGTTCTGCATCCGGCCGGGGTCGCTGGTCCGGACGATCAGGGCATCCAGGATGTTGATCGGGCAGATGAGGCGCCGGCCAGGCGCGCTGAACGGCATGATGGCGAACTTGTCGAGCGAGAGCCCGAACAAGGTGCCCTGCTTGGCCACCACGCCGATGATCCGGTAGGGCAGCCCGCCGATCTCGACCGTCTTCCCCAGCGGGTCGACATTGGGAAGCAGCTTGGCAGCGAGCTCGTTCCCTACCACCAGCACCGGGAGCGAGGTCTGCACCTCCTGCTCGGTGAAGCTGCGTCCCGCCGTGATCTCGTAGTTCCGGATCCCGAAGTAGCTCGCCTCGGCTCCGACCAGATCGATGTCCTTGGCGACCCGGCCGGCGTATTTCACCTGCACCCGGTCGGAGCAGAATTTGGTGAAGGTGGCGGGGGTGTGGATCCGCTGGCGCACGTAGTCCGCGTCTTCGTAGCTGATGCGGGGCCGGCGCCTCCAGGCGAGCCACACGTCATCAGGAACGTTGCCGGTCACGATGCTGGGCCGCTGGCGCAGCTCGAAGGTGTTCGCGCCGATTAGCGCATTGGCGAACCGGTCCACCATGTAGCGGTTCATGCCCTGCACGATCGAGACGACCGCGATGAGGAAGGTCACCCCGATCAGGACCCCGATCAGCGAGAAGAAGCTCTTGAGCTTCTGGGCCCGGATCGTCCGGAGCGCCATCCGGACCGCCTCGAGCACGGGCATCCTAGGCCGCGGCGCCCCGGGTGAGACGGTCGGTCTCGACGGCGCCGTCACGCAGCACCACCACCCGCTCCGCGTGCGCCGCGATATCGGGCTCGTGGGTCACCATGATCACCGTCTGGCCCGCCGCGTGGAGGTCGGCGAACACCCTCATGATCTCTTCGCTGGTGACGCTGTCCAGGTTGCCGGTCGGCTCGTCCGCCAGGAGGATCGACGGCTGGTTCACCAGCGCGCGGGCGATCGCCACCCGCTGGCGCTGGCCTCCGGAGAGCTCGTTGGGCCGGTGCGCCATCCGGTGGCCCAGCCCCACCCGCTCCAGGGCCGCCGCGGCACGCGCCCGGCGCTCGCGCCCCCGGACGCCGGAATAGACCAGCGGGAGCTCGACGTTGTGCAACGCCGTGGCCCGCGGCAGCAGGTTGAAGGTCTGGAACACGAAGCCGATCTCTCGGTTCCGCACGCGGGCGAGCTCGTCATCGGAAAGCCGGGAGACCTCCTGACCATTGAGCCAGTATTCGCCGCCACTCGGCGTATCGAGGCAGCCGAGCAGGTTCATCATGGTGGACTTGCCCGAGCCGGAAGGGCCCATGATGGCGAGGTACTCGTTGCGGACGATATCCAACGTCACCCCGCGGAGGGCGAGAATCCGCTCGTCGCCCATCTGGTACTCCCGGGTGAGATTCAGGATCCGGATGAGCGGGCTCATGACTGGGCCGTGGCCTTGCTGGTGGTGTCGGCGGCGCGGACCCGGCGACCGTCCTTGAGGTCACGGATCGCCTGGTAGGTGCCTCCGACGATGGTCTCGCCCTCGCGGAGTCCGTCGATCACCTCGAAGTACTCGTCCCCGGCGATACCCACCTTCACCGGGCGGAAGGTCGCGAGCCCATTCCGCACGACGAAGACACCTTCGACCTCCTTCGACCGGTCCCGCACCCGCGAGGTGTCCATCCCCGGCACCGAATCGTTTTCGTTGGGCACCCGCTCGTGGCCCCGCACCGTGAGCGCGATGATCGGAATGCTGAGCGCGTGGAGCCGGGTGTCGGTGACGATCCGCGCCGTGCAGCTCAAGTCCGGCCGGATGTCCCTCGGCGGATTGTCCAGCGTCACCTCCACGTCGAAGTCGACGGCGCGATCGTTCGATCCGGAGGCCGTCTGGGTCGGGGTGAGGCGCGCGCTATGGCTCACCTGGGTGACCCGCCCGACGAACGTGGTGTCCGGGTAGGCGTCGATGGTTACCTGGACCGAATCGTTCGGCTTGAGCCGGACGATATCGGTCTCGTCTACCTGGACCTTGGCCAGGATGACCGATAGATCGGCGATGGTCATCAGCAGGCCGGTCTCCCGGGAGAAGGTACCCGGCACGGCCACCTCCCCCTCCTCCACCGCGAGACGGACCACCCGGCCGGAGATGGGAGAGACCAGGCGGGTCTTGCTCAGGTTGTCCCGGGCCTCCTGCAGACTCGCCCGCGATTGCGCCACCTGCGCCCGGCTCGCCTCGTAATTCGCCTGCGCCACCTGATAGGACGTCTGCGCCTGCTCCGCGGCTTCGGCGGTAATGAGATTGGGGCCCAGTTGGGTCAGCTGGCGGGCCCGGTTCCAGGCCCGCTCGGACTGGTCCAGGTTGGCCTTGGTCTGCGCCAGGGTCGCCTCGGTCGAGCCTACCAGCCCTTGGGCCCGGGACACGGCGGCCTGGTACTGCGCGGGATCGATCTGGAGGATGAACTGGCCCTTGGTGACCAGATCACCCTCCCGGACCGCAATGCGGATGATCCGGCCGGTGATGTCGGCGCTGATGTCGACCGAGGTCTTGGCCTCGATCGTCCCGCTGGCGGTGACCGCGCTGACCAGATCGCGCCGGCCGACCTGCGCCACGCGGACCTCGGTCCCGGCATTCTTCTTCTGCCTGATGCGGTAGGCCACGCCTCCGCCGGACGCCAGCGCGACGACCACGACCAGAAGACCCAGCTTCATCCCGCGCGACATGTGCATTCCTCGTTAGCGAAGGGGACGGCCAACCGCGGCTTCCAGCGCCGCGACGGCTTTGTGGTAATCGTAGACGGCGTTCACGTAGTCGCCTTCCGCACGCTGCACCGCGTTCTGGGCGTCGGACACCTCGAGGGAGGTGCCGGCCCCTAGCCGGTAGCGATCCTGCGCCAGTCGGAGCTGATCCCGCGCGGCCTCGCGATTGGCCGCCTGAACGGCGATCGCCTTGTAGGACGTCTCCAGGCCGAGCATCCGGGCGTGCACGTCGCTGCGGACCTGGAGCCGGCGCGCCCGCACGTCCTCATCGGCATCGTCTTCCTGCGCCCGAGCCTGGGACAAACGGAGCGAGCGGCTGAAGCCGGTGAAGATCGGCAGCGAGATCCGCAGGTTGGCCTGGAATGGCTGGCCGGTGTAATGGAAGGGGAACACGTTGTTGGCATCTCGGATTTGCTGGCTCACCGGATCGAGCAACCCCGTGCCCGCGCTGTTGAGGCCGACCGAGGTGAAGCAGTTGGGGACCACGCCCCCGAGCCCGAGCGCGGAGCGGACCGAATTGTTGTACTGGCAGTCCGCCGCCATCCGCTGCGCGTCGCCCAGGGTCTGGTTCACCAGAAAGTCCTCATTGGTGAACTGCTGGGTGAAGCCGCTCCAGCCGGCCTGCACCGAGAGGGTCGGCAGAAAGTCCGATTTGGCCGCTCGGACGTCCCAGGTGGCGGCGGAGCGCCGGGCTCTAAGCGATCGGAGACTCGGATTCTGTTGCTCCGCCAGCGCCAGCATGCTATCCAGCCGGAAGGTCGGCTCGGTCACCGGGAAGGAGTCGCTGAGGACGATCTGCTCGATCGATACCGGCGACTCGACTCCCATGCGCCGGAGCAGGTCCAGCTTGGCCTCGTTATCGGCCTGGACCGCCCGCAGGAGCGCCACGTCCGACTGGCCCTTGGTGACCTCGGCCTGGCGGACATCGAGGAGGGTGGCCTGGCCCACCTGGTACCGCGCCTTCGCGAGCCGCAGAAAATCCTCATTGCGGATCACCTGCTGCCGTGCGACGTCCACCTGGGCCGCGGCCTGCAGCGCGTTCAGGTACTGGGTCGTGATCTCGGCCCGGAGGGTGATCCCCGCACCACTGATGTCCTCCTCCGTGGCCCGCTGCAGCGCCTTCTGCTGCCCAGGACCAGAGAGCCGCCGTCCATCGAGCTGCCATTGCAGCCCGAGGTTGTATCCCGAGGTGAGGAAGGCAGAGGTCGGCTGGATCAGGCCGCCACCGATATTGGTCTGCCCGGTGCCGATGTACCCCAGGTCGGACGACACGTTGAAGGAGGGAAGCAGATTGCCGTAGGCGTTCCGCACTCCCCACTTGGCGGGGCCCGCATCATTGAGCGTCTGTCGGTAGGTGGGACTGTGGGCTTGCGCCTGGGTCAACGCTTCCGTCAGCGAGAGCGTCACGGCCGAAGCGGGTCGGGCGGCGACCGTCGTGTCCCGGGCGACCGTCGTGTCCCGCGCGATAGTCGTGTCCCGGGCGGCAGCAGTGGTGTCCTGGGCGGACGCAAACTCGGGGACGATGCCAAGCAGCGCGATGAGGCCGAACCAGCGATTCATTGATGGTGCCCTTTGTGGTGTGGACGTGACCGGGGCCAATACGGGACCCTCACCGGCAAGGTTTCAGGTTGCGACGAAGGCCCGACGAACATGTGGATGTTGCGAGGAGGGAGCTATTCGGCCCTGGTAACCAGAATCCCTTGCCCTGGCAGCTCGAGCCGCTGAAGCCCGCCCTGCGCATCGGTCAGCAGCGTGCCGGAAAGATCGCCGGTGAGAGTGACCTTCGCCCCACCGTTGCCTCCCGGCTCGCGCCGCGCCGTGAAGCTGACCCGCCGCCCGGTCCGAGGGAAGATCGCGGTCAGCGGTCTTCCGGCCGGCGTGGCGAGGTCCGCCACCACGATATACAGGGAGTACACCGAGTCGTCGAGCAGCACGACATCGGGTCCTCCCGGCAACTCCCGCCCGGACTCCGATCCCTTGGCCACGGTGCGGACGATCAGCCGAGCCCCCGAGCCGGCCGCAAGGATGACCGTCACGGCCCCCGCACTCTCGACGTCGAGCTGGAATTTGGCCAGCGCCGGTTCGGGGGTTCGCTCCAGGGTGGCTGCGAGCTGGGTGGTGGGTGCGGTCGCCGGATATTTGGCGGTCGCGCTGATCGTGCTTCCCGGCAGCCCGCGGCCGCGGCTCTGCCGCAGACTGAACTCCTCCCGACCGATCTCCCGGCCGCCCTGCTGGATGACCAGCTTGGTCTCCGGCGGCTGCTGTGCCGCCGCCGGGAGGACGTGGAGCATCAGGACAAGGTAAGGCGCGGCGCCGCGCATCCTCACTCCGCTCGCGTCAGGGCCCGGTCAGACAGCTGCGGATCCGATCGAGGATAAATCTATATAGGAGTTCGCCTTTTTGTGCTGAGGCGAGGCTGGGATAGCCGACCGAGCCGGGCGAGCCGGAGGGCAGGTGGCGGCTGTGGCCGGGCCGGTACCGGGCGATCACCTTCGGTGTCAGCGCGAAGTCCTGCGCCTGATCCATCCGGACCAGTTCGGGGGCCAGGTAGAGCATCAGGGAGGTATCCAGCTCTCCCCCCTGTATTGGGGCGCCCGGGTGCTCCAGCAGCGAGCCGAAATCGAGGCTGAAGACATCCATGACCTGGACCGTGGCCTCATCGGTCCGAATGGTGCTCAACGCCTCCAGGTGGGCGTCGCTCGCTTGCGCCGTAAGAATGACGAACTCCCGGACGCCTGCCCCTGCTTCCCAGGACTCGATAAGTTCGTTCATGACACGGTGCAACGTGCGCCGCCTGAGCGCGGCGCCCCCAGGGAAATCACGCGATGGCGTGTGGACGCCGTATTCCACCGTCGGTGCCCGTGGAACGCCGAAGCTGGCCGAGATGTCGTCGGCCAGACGCTCCACGATGAGCGTGTCGCATCCGAGCGGGAGATGGGGACCGTGCTGCTCAGTGGTCCCGACCGCGACCAGAAGGGTCGGCCGCTCCTGCAGGCGCTCCCGTACCGCGTCGGGCGTCATTTCCTTGATCCGCCAGGGGTGTGTCGATTGAGTCATGGGGGACGCTGGTGGGTGGTGGTCGTCCTGGGGGCCGGCGCCGGCGCCGCGGAATGGTTGCGGCATCCATCGCCGGTCTGGGTGGTCGTTACCTCGGTGGTGCTGCTGGCCGGACTCGCGGTGCTCGCACCGCTGGGCGGCTGGCGGCGGCGCGGACTGGCCATAGCGCTCCTCGCCCTCGTGCTGGAGATGGGGTTGGCCCAGTGGCGGCTGTCCGCTATCGAGTTTCGCTGGTCCGCGGAGCGGGAGCGGCGGGTGGACGCCGCCTCCCGCCGCCTGGAGGGCGATCTCCACGCGGCCTTCCACCGGGCCGAGCGCCTGGCGGAGGCAGCGGCGGCCACCAGCCCGGACGACCGGGAGGGCGCCTTCCGGGTGCTCGGGCGATTGGTGCCATCCAGCGGGCCGGAGATGAGCGTGGTGGTGCTCGATTCGCTGGGAACGCCTTACGCCTGGGCCGGCCGCCATCGATTGCCGCCCAGGAGCGAAGGAGACTCCATCGGCTCGCGGGCGACTGGATATTACGTGGAGCTCGAGGCTCGGCGCCACGGCGCCCGCGGCCGGACCGCCGTGGCGGCGATTCTCATCTGGGCCCACCCGGCCGCCCCGGATCGCGGCCGCAGCCTGGCCGAGCTCTTCCGCGAGCGCACCGAGGTGGGGCTCATGGTGTACCCGCCGGGGAAGGCTCCCGACAACGCGGACGTGTTCGACTATCAGGAGCCCACCACCGCCGGTCCGCGCCTTCTGTTCAGCGTGCTGCCCGTGCCGCCGGAGCAGGGCACCGCCAAGGAGCTGGTGTTCGAGCGGGGGAGCCGATCCATCGCCTGGCTGCTCCTCGCCATGCTCGGGCTGGCCTTGAGCCTCGCAGCCCGACCGAGCGAGCGGATCGCCCTGCTCTCGTTGCCGCTCTTGCTGGCCGGGCGCGCGCCGATCGGTCCGGCACTCGGACTGCAGCCACTCTTTTCCCCCGCCACCTTCTTTCGGCCGCTCCTGGGACCGCTGTCCGGCTCGGCCGGAGCGTTGGCGGTGGCCGGCATCCTCCTCACCTTCGCCGGCGTGTGGCTCTGGCGAAAGCGCTTTCCCCATCGCTGGTATGGTTTGGCGCTCGGCGGGGCGCTGCTGCTGGCGGCACCCTATCTCATCAGCAGCCTCGGTCGCGGGATCACCCCGCCGGCCGAGGGTGTATCGGTTGGCCTCTGGCTCACCTGGCAGCTCGCCCTGCTGGTCTCAGTCTCTGCGCTCATCGTCCCGGCCGCGGCCCTCTTCCGGGGCCCGGAGCCGGACCGTCGCACGTCGTGGCGGATCGCGATCGGTGTGGCCATCGCGCTGGCGGCCACTATCATCGGCGTGCTGGTATGGAGTCCCCGGGGCGGCTGGCCCGACTGGTACACCTTTCTCTGGACGCCGGCGCTGCTCCTGGTCACCCTTCCGGCGCCCCGGTGGGCCGCGATCAGCGGCATCGCGCTGGTGGCCGGCAGCTCGGCTGCTCTGGTCACCTGGGGCGCGGAGCTCGCGGGGCAGGTGCAGGTGGCCCAGCGCGATGTCACCCGGCTCGGTGCCGAGGCGGATCCGCTCGCGGTGCCGCTGCTGGAAGGCTTCGGGGAGCAGGCGCGGCGGGCGGCGGCGCCGGCCACGGCATCGGAGATGTACGCGCTCTGGCACGGCTCGCCCCTCGCCGACCAGCGCTATCCGACTCACCTGGCGCTCTGGTCTTCCAGGGGTGCGCTCCTCGACGAGCTGACGCTCGATTCGCTCGACCTTCCACCATCCCTGCTCTCCGGACTGGTACGCGGTCTGGCGCCAGGCGACTCCATGATGGTCGGGCAGGTAGTACGGGTGCCGGGAGTGCACTACGTGCTGGCCGTCCGGGTCGCGCCCAGCGTGGTGATGACGACCGCCATCGGACCGCGGTCCGAGCTCGTCCAGCGCGGCCGTGTCGGCCGGCTGCTGGACCCGTCGGCGCACCGGATTCCGCTGTATCGCCTGACCCTCTCTCCGCCGCTGGATTCGTCCACTCGCCCACCGCGCCCGCACTGGCGGCGGGAAGGATGGTCGCTCCGCAACGAGTACCCGCTGATGCTGCCGGATGGCGTGCGCATCGTCCACGCACGAATCGACCTGCGGGGTCAGCTGCCGCTGTTCGTACGCGGCGTGCTAGTGGTGCTGCTCGACGCGGGAACGCTCGCGCTGCTCTGGTTCGTGGGAGAGTTGATCTCGGGTGCCCGCCCGCCGCGCTTTCACTGGCACAGCCTGGCGCGATCCTTCCGCATCCGACTGGCCGCGACGCTGGCCGCGTTCTTCCTGCTGCCGGTCATCGGGTTTGCCGGCTGGAGCTTCCTGCGGCTGGCGGAGGAGGTGCAGCGCAGCCGGGACCTGCTCATCACCCAGACCCTGCGTGACGCCGTACTGACGGCCGGCGGGGCCGTGCGCGGCGGCGGCCCCATCGTCGAGGACCGGCTGGAGGAGCTCAGCCGCCGCATCGATGCCGATCTCGCGCTATACCAGGGGGGCCGGCTTGAGGGCGCGAGCGCGCCGGTGCTGGAGGATCTCGGCGTCCTGCCGCAGCTCATGGACCCGGTCGCGTTTCAGTCCCTCGCGCTGCACGGCGAGTCGGAGGTGGCTCGCGACGGCTCGCTGCCTCAGCTGGCCGAGCGCGTGGGATACCGAGTGATTCAACCGGGGGGACCGAGCGAGATCGGCGTTCTCGCCACTCCCCAGCCGGCGGATGACAGCTCCCTGGCTGGACGCCAGCTGGACCTCGCATTGGTGCTGCTGCTCGCGACACTGGCCGGCATCGCCGCTGCCTTGGCTGGAGCGCAGCGCGCCTCGCGTGCACTGTCCCGACCCGTCGCCGAGCTGCGGCGTTCGGCGCTCGCCCTGGGACGCGGCCTGGTCATGCCGCCCCATTCGGAGCACCCGCCGCTCGAGTTCGAGCCGGTGTTCGGCGCGTTCGAGCGGATGGCGGAGGACATTCGGTCCAGCCAGCAGGCACTGGAGCAGGCCCGGCGGCGGACCGACGCGGTGCTGGCCACGGTCGCCACCGGAGTCGTGGGACTCGACCCGGAGGGCCGGGTGCTCCTCGCCAATCCGCGCGCGGTGGATCTGCTCGGAGCGCGGCTGGAGGAGGGCCAGCCCTTTCTGGAGTGTCTCTCACCCGAGTGGATCATCCTGGCCGCCGAGGTCCGCTGGTTCCTGGACAATCCGACGGCTCAGGCCTCGACCGAGCTCGAGGTCGGAGGCCGGCGCCTCACCCTGCAGCTCGCGGCCCTCGGACCGGAGGTGCGCGGGGTGGTGATCGCGCTCAATGACGTGACCGATGTCTCCCGGGCACAGCGCGTGCTCGCCTGGGGAGAGATGGCGCGCCAGGTCGCCCACGAGATCAAGAACCCTCTCACCCCGATGCGACTGGGGCTCCAGCACCTCCGGCGGGTCTACCGGGACCGTCGCACCGACTTCGACCGCACGCTGGAAGAGACCGCGGAGCGGATGCTCAGCGAGATCGACCGTCTGGATACCATCGCCCGCGCCTTCAGCCGCTTCGCGGCGCCGGCCGAAGACCAGCAGCCCCTCGAGCGCATCGATCTCGGCGTCGCGGTCGCGGAGGTGGTCCAGCTCTATCGCTTGTCGGAGGATGGTTGCGAGATCCGGCTCACCGCGGAGCCCGGATCGACCGGAGCGGCGCGCAGCGACGAGGTGAAGGAGGTGGTGGTAAATCTGCTGGAGAATGCCAGGAATGCCGGTGCGGCCGTGGTGGAAATCGCCGTGGGGCCTGGACGGATTCGGGTGGCCGATGACGGCAGTGGCATCCCACCCGACCTCCTGCCGCGGATCTTCGAGCCGCGATTCTCCACCACCACCAGCGGCTCCGGCCTGGGGCTCGCGATCGTGCGCCGGCTGGTGGAGAGTTGGGGGGGAGAGATCGAGGTGGACAGCGAGGTGGGGCAGGGGACCACCATTCTGGTCCGCCTGCCGGTCTGACCTGCTCTCAGCGGAAGCGGCCCGTGAGCTGAGCCGCGGTGGCCATCGCCAGGGCGTCCTGCTGGGTGCGGGAGGCGCGCAGGATCTGAAGCGCCGCCTGGACCTGGCGATCGGTCTTGGCCTGCCGGCGCAGCATTGAATCGGAGCCGAAGAGCTCGCGCGCGATTTCAAATCCGAGCTGCTCGTCCACGTACCCGCGAGCCTGATCGAAGCTCTCCCGGTCGAGCCGAACCCCAGCCTCCTGCAGCCGCTGGAACAGGCCTTCCCGCATCTCCGGGGTGACCGCGAACGATTCGTTGCTCACGCTCCTGGCGGCCCGCAGCTCGGCCGCATATCCCACCATCACGTCGCGGAAGTGGTCGAGGTCATCGCCCAGGATTCCGATCAGGATGCGCTCGCCGTCCGAGCGGGGGATGGAGCGCACCAGCAGGTCGGGCAGCACGCCGCTGGCGTCCTGCACCGGCCGCCCCGCGTCGGAACGGAAGATCCGAGGCTGGAGCGCCGGTGTGCGGTTGCCGACGCCGCCGGCCGTATCGGCTCTCGGGCGCTGCACGCTTCGGCCGCTGGGGGTGAACCAGCGCGCCGTGGTGAGCTTGAGCGCGACCTCATCGGCCAGCGGGTAGGTGGTCTGCAGCACGCCTTTGCCGAAGGTCGGGGTGCCGGTGAGTACGGCCCGATCGTGGTCCTGCAGCGCGCCGGCCACCAGCTCGGCGGAGCTCGCAGTGCCCCGGTTGACCAGGACGACCAGCCGGAGGCCGTTCCACTCGCCCGAGCGTCCGGCCAGGTAGGTCTTCATCTGGCCGGAGGAGCGGCCGAGCGACGTGGCGACCGTATCGCGCGGATGGAGGAACAGGCTGGCCACGCCGACGCCTTCTCGGATGAGCCCTCCCGGGTTGGACCGCAGATCGAGCACCAGGCCGGTGATGCCCTCGGCTACCAGGTGGTCCACCGCCTGCCGCAGCTCGTCGGTGGCCCCGTCGCTCATCCGCCGGAGCACGACATACCCGATGTTCCCCTGGAGGATCATCCCCTCGGAGGCCGCGGGAACGTGCACCTCCGTGCGAGTGAGCCGCCGGACAACCGCCCGGCGCGCGCCTTTGGGCAGCACCACCAGCGTCACCGTGGGCCCGGTACCGCTCCGAAGCTCCTCGTCCAGCTTCCGCACCGACCAGCCCTTGGTACTCTTGCCGTTGATGCTCAGCACCTGATCGCCTGGGGCGATGGCTCCAAAGCTGCCATAGCCGCTGATACCCGACTCGGTCGGCGTCTTCTCCAGTCCGAGGTCCACTTCGGTGCCGGTCATCTGCCGCTGATACTCCCGGTAGCCGTCCTTCACCAGCAACTCGGCGTACGGATCGTTCAGTGACTTCACCAGCGCATCGGAAGCGCGCTGGTAGAGGTCACCCTCGCCCAGCGAGTCGACGTAGTGTCGGTGAATCGTCGCGACGACGTCCTCGAACAGGCGGGCCTGCTGGTACACCCCACCCTCCGCGGACGGTCGGGGCCGAAGCAGCCAGCCGCCGCTCGCGAATGACAGAGCGACGATGGACGTCAGCGCAACCCAGCGAGCTCGAGGGAACGATTTCATCATGGCCCATGGCTCCCGCACAATGCGAGAAGGTCTGCCGGATGCAACCTCGACGGAGGAGAGACGGCGGGATGAAGCCTCTGAAGGAAAGATGCAGCAAAAGGGAGGCCGCCGGTAGCCGTCATATGCCCCCCGGCCGAGGCAGCCAGCGGGACAGGGCATCGGCCAGGGACTGACCGCCGATGGCCAGGTCCAGTCCAGTGCCGCCGTGCTTCCGGGTGGTCGACGAGTCGGCCTGCGTGCAGTGCTGAACGATATCCTGCAACTCGTCTGCGGCTATCCCTGTTCGTTCGCGCTGGAGAGCCATCCGAAGATGGCTTCATCGATTTGCGGTCTCCACCTCGCGCTGGAGGATGTGCGAGGCCGTGGGAGGGTCGCACGCGATGCAGGGGGAAGTCCAGCGCCTGCCAATCCACCTCGAGGAAGCCCAGCGCGTCGAGCGTCAGGCCCCGTGTCAGGTCCTCAAGAGCAACTCGGATAACCGGAGCGGCTCAGGCCCGAAGCCTGGCCCTGATCACGCCAGGGAGCCCGGCCCAGCCGGCGCCTCGTTCGATGTCCGCCAGGCGGCGGCCGACGAGGTGGGCCGAGCGGTGGCCCGGCGCGAAGTGCGGCCGAGGGTGGATGGAGAAGGACCGGCGTAACACCGTCTTTTCGACATCCTCGAGCATAGCGGTGTTGTGGATCCAGCCGCGACCACTCTGTACGTCGCCCGCGCTCGAGCTCGGGTGGGCGCCCCAGGGTGGGGCCACGAGCGCCGAAAGGAGGGCAGGCCAGGCGTTGATCCCGACCGCGCCATACCGGAGCTGGGCGACGGCGCGCTCGACGGCCGCCCCGAGCTCGTGGTCGGCCAGCGTGCGGGGGTGAACGATCAGGGAGGCGGAGAGGGTCCCCCACACCCGCTCGTTTACGAACCCGACGGCATGATGCAGGTATTCCAGGGGATCGCGACCGCCAACGGAGGTTTCCCCCACGATGGGACAGAACGCCTCGGTCGAGAACAGCGGCTCGCGGCGGTCCGCGGCGTCGAGGCCGGGGATCAGCGTCCACGGGAGCGCCCCGGCGACCGGCTTACCGACGCATCGGCCGTTGGGGTGATTCTCCGTCAGGCGCTCCCATCGCTCGAGGGCGCCGGGATAGAACGGGATCCGCAACGGGGCGCGGCTCAAGGCGTCCTCCAGGTAACGGAGGAAGGCCGCGCGCTGCGGCCAGCCGAGTGCCGTGACGATCAGCCGCGGAGTCGTCCGGTTGCACCCGGCATTCTGGACCATGGCGCCGGCGAGCCATTCCGCATGGGCGGCGAGCTGCCGGTCGAGGTACGGCCCCGGCACGATGAGCACCGGACTCACATTGCCGAGCTGGGCGGTGATCGGCTTGCCCGGTGCGGGTGTGTCGTCGACCCTGCGCCTCCGCTCCCGGGAATTCCCACCCCAGTGCAGCGCAGTGTGGGTGGCGGAGAAGCCGGTCAGGTGGATCTCGTCCACTCCCGGGTGTTGAGCCAGGTAGGTTCCCTCGTCGTGGCCTCCATACACGATCCGCAGAAAGTCCTGCTCGATCGCCGCGGCAAATGCGTGCTCCAGGAGCGGGCCTAGATAAGCGTTCACCGGGTGCATCTTGAGCAGACAGACCTTCCCCTCATTGAACAGCTTGATCAGGAGATCATGGCAGGGGAGCGCGGCCGCACTGCCACCGCTGAGGATGAGCACGACTCCGCCGGATCCCGGTGTCTCCTTGTAGAAGCGCGCGCGAGTCGCCCGCATCTCCGGCTCTTCCACCGCGGCCCGCATATGGACCTCGGCGCGGGTGCCGCCGAGGACGAGCGAGTCCAGGACGCTTCCCGGAAAGGCTTCGACCGACAATCGGCCGTCGACGGTGCTGCCGACGCGGCCGAGCGGCGGCTGCCTGCGGCAACCAAAGGCGGAGAGCGCCTGGATCAGGAGTCGCAGGTGGCGCAACACCGGCCACGGCCCGAGCAGCCACTCTTCCCCTTCGAGTGGTGTACCGGGCACGATTCGCTTGGCCTGGCAGGACAGCTCTACCGAGCGAGCGGTCGTCTGGGCATATCCGGCGCGCATGGCGGTCGCGAGTCGGATGCGGTCGGCCAGGCGGAGCATGGCGAAGCTGGGAGCGGCCTGGTGCAGTCTTGCGACGGACTCGTCCAATCTCCGGCGGTCAGTCGGAGGAGGCACGGGAGGGCCCTGCGAGGCGAGCGCCCCGGTGGGGTGGGAAGGGGTCAGCAAGCGCCGAGCAGTTGGGGTGAGTAGCCAGAACTGCCTATATCAATAGAATAGGGCCGGTACCGGCCGGCGCCTGTCGTATAAGGGAACGAAGAGTCTCGGAAGGGAATCGGCGGGAAGCATCCAGGGGCCGCGCTCTGAGCGACCCCCAACGGTCAGTGACCCTTGGGGTTCTCCGGATCGACGATCAGGGTCGAGTCCCGCCAAACCTGCGCAGAGGCCAGGTGGCAGGACTCCACGAACGTGCGGGAAGGGTGGGACCCGCGCCTGATCAGGGCGTGCAGCATCTCGTGGCGCACCAGCCATTCCTCACCCAAGGCGTTGGCGGGGAGATAGATGCGGTTGCCGGTGCGAACCCACCACCCGTGCGCCACCGGGCCGCCGAGGTCGATCGCGCCGTTGGGAGCATCCACGGCATAGAAGGACACCTCGGACATGTCCGCGGTGCGTCCGGAGCACGCCTCGGTCTTGGCCCACCAGTCCTGGTACAGCTCCAGCGTGGGCACCGCCCAGGCCCGCTCCACCGGAGCGAGCGGAGCGCCCGCGGCCCGAGGCATGGCACACGCGCTGACCAGCAACACCCCCGTCCAGAACAACTTGCGCATTCATCTCTCCCTGAGGACCGAACCCACGCGGCGGGGCGTCGCACCACCCCATCCTGCGCTCCTGGGTACCGCCGGGCAGATGCGTGATGCGAGCCCAGTGGCGTTTTGCTCTACCTTCCCGAGGCCTTCACCCGGGTCCCGCCATGCTCGCGCGCATTCGTTCCGCCGCCGTGCTCGGCATCGACGCGTTGCCGGTCGAGGTCGAGGTCGATATCAGCAACGGGCTTCCCTCGTTTTCCACCGTCGGGCTGCCCCATGGAGCGGTGCGGGAAGGGCGAGAGCGAGTCAGTGCCGCGCTCGCCAACGCCGGGTTCGCCTTTCCGCTCCGGCGGATCACGGTGAACCTAGCCCCGGCCGATGTCCGCAAAGATGGTACCGGACTCGACCTGCCGATCGCCCTGGGCCTCCTCGTTGCCAGCGGCCAGCTCGACGACGCGCGACTTCGCGACCACATCGTCGTCGGAGAGGTCGGCCTCGAGGGAGACGTCCGGCCGGTCCGCGGCGCACTCTCCATGGCACTGGCCGCTCGCGCCGCCGGCTGCCGGGGAATGCTCCTGCCCCTGGAGAATCTCCCCGAAGCGGCCGTCGTCGAAGGCCTGGAGGTGCGGGGGGTGCGGAGCCTCACCGATGCCTGCGCTCACCTGACGGGTCATCGCCCTCTTGCCGCCGCCCGGATCGACGTCGCGGGGCTGATGGCTGGCCGGCACGCCGACGAGTGCGACTTTGCCGACGTCCGGAGCCAGGCGTCCGCCAAACGGGCGCTCGAAGTGGCCGCGGCGGGCGCGCACAACCTGCTCCTGGTCGGACCGCCGGGCGCCGGGAAAACCATGTTGGCCCGGCGGCTTCCCACCATTCTCCCTAGCATGAGCCTGGACGAGGCACTGGAGGCCACCAAAATCCACAGCGTCGCTGGTCTGCTCGCTCCGGGGCAGTCCCTCTGCACCCTACGGCCCTTCCGCGCGCCGCACCACACCATCAGCGATGCCGGCCTGATCGGCGGCGGATCCTGCCCCCGGCCGGGGGAAGTCAGCCTGGCCCACGGGGGAGTGCTCTTTCTGGACGAGCTCCCCGAGTTCCGGCGAAACGTCCTGGAGGTGCTCCGCCAGCCATTGGAGGATGGCGTGGTCACCTTGAGCCGGGCCGCCATCAGCCTGACCTATCCCGCGCGGTTCATGCTCGCCGCCGCCATGAATCCCTGTCCCTGCGGCTATTTCGGAGATCCGCGACAGCAGTGCCGCTGTACCGAGCTGGATGTGGAGCGGTATCGGTCTCGGGTCTCCGGTCCGCTGCTCGACCGGATCGACATTCACCTCGAGGTTCCCGCCGTGGTCTATTCCGACCTGGTCGAGTGCCGCGCGGAGGAGCCGAGCGCCATCATCCGCGAGCGGGTCGAGCGGGCACGGGGCATCCAGCGCCAGCGCTTCCGGGACCGACCCGGGGTCGACGCAAATGCCCACATGACCACGCGCGATCTGCGCCGCCACTGCGCCGTAACTCCCGACATCGAGCAGTTGCTGCGCGACGCGGTGCACCGTTTCGGCCTGTCGGCCCGAGGGTATCACCGCATCCTCAAGATCGCACGCACGATCGCCGATCTGGCCGGCGCAAACCTGCTGGCCGGCACACACGTCCGTGAGGCCATTCAGTACCGGAGCCTGGACCGGCGGAAGGCCGCGGCGTGACTCTCCTGTCCGGTGGGGTGGTGCGTCAGCTGGAATTTGTATGATCGTCCTGACAGAAACAACTGGGGAGTCGGCTGGGGGCAAGCTCACCGGGTCGGGGTCAACGGTACCTTGAATCCGGTGCTGTCCCACGCCAGCCGGAGCACCCCGCCGCCGGCGGTGGAATCGACCGCAATGGTGAACTGCTCCAGCGGCACTGCCAGATGGTCTTGCTCGAGCTCGACCCGTGCGAGGTCCCGGGTAGCGTCGTAGTCGGTGCCCCACTGGCCAGTCTGCCGGTTGATGATCAAGGTGGCGCCGGTCGGGGTTGGAACGGTCCAGAGGGTGTAGCTGCCGGCCGGGACAATCGTACCGCCAATGGTGAGCGCCATGTCGGTGGTGAACTGCGTCGCCGCGTTGGCCCCCGTGCGCCACACCTGATTCCAAGGCACCACGTTCCCGAAGATCCGCCGCCCTCGCTTCCAGGGGCGGCCGTAGTCCACCAGCAGGTGTGCCGTGCCCACCGTCGCCCGCACCGTGTCTCTGGGCGAGAGCTGTCCCATCGGTTTTCCCGCCATGTCCGCCCTGGCGAACTCGGTCGCGAAGCTCCCCACGTCCACCTCACGCACCCGCTCCACCACCACTTTCTGAGTGGTGGCGCGACCGTCGAGCCCGAGCAACCGTCCGCGGCGGTCGACCTTGGCAAAGAGCGGGCGGCCGAACAGCCCGACTGCCACCGAGTCCTTGCCTAAGCGGACGACGTACGAGGCCGAAGCCTCGGGGGATCCCAGCGCCAGCCAGTCGAACGCAGCGCTGTCCAATCCGGAACGCCTGGCCTGGAGAATGGCGTGCTCGACCAGCGCGTGGGAGAACATCGAGAGCGGTACCGCGCCCGGCCGAACGGGGATGTGCTGTTGCCTGACGCTGTCGTCCAGGGTGACGGTGACGTCGGCCGTGTCTCCCCTGAAGACGATGGTCCCGAGCGCCGGAGCTCCGATTCCGGTGGCGAGCGGTCGCATGGTGAGATCGAACCGGGTGATGTGACCCGCCGAATCCAGCGCCGCGACGTAGTGCACGCGACGAGCGTAGGGCGCCCGGAGCGCCAGCTGGCTCTCGAGCTTCGTGTCGGTGCGAGCGTACTGCTCCACCGCCAGCGTATCGGACCCGAGGCACACGATGAACCCGCCCTGGTCGGTGCGGCTCCGCATCGCCCGGGGGGCGGCCAGCAGCAGGCACAGGGCCGTCGTTAGCAAGGCGATTGTCGTGCGGCGCGGAGTCCCACGGCGAAACATGAGGCGACCTCGAAGCGGGCGAGGACCAGCGGTGTACTGACCGTACGACGGCTTCCCTGGCTCAGTTTCCCCCAGCGGACTCACTCCTCGGCACCCGGCGGGCGTCGCTCGCGCTTGATCGCGGACCGCTTTCGCTTGGCCTCCAGTCGAGCGGCCTTGGCTGCGCGGGTGGGCCGGGTCCGCTTGCGAGGCTTGGGCACCCGCAGTGCCGCCGCGACCAAGTCGCGCAGCCGCTCGGTCACCTCCTCGCGGTTCCGGAGCTGACTGCGGGAGCCGCTGGAGACGAGGCGCAGGCGTCCGCTCGAATCGAGCCGGCTGGACAGACGGCCGAGCAACCGCGCCCGCTGCTCCTCGCTGAGCGCCGGCGATCCCGCCACATCCCACCACACCTCGACGCGTGTCGACGACGTATTTACGTGCTGCCCGCCGGGGCCGCCGGAGCGAGACGCCCGGTACTCGAGCTCGCTCAGCGGAAGGCTGAGCGCGGGGCTCACGATCAGGTGACTGACGTCATCCATGGCACCTATCTAACCGCCACCGCGACCCCGGCGCAAACGCGCTTCCGTTGCCTAGGGATAGCATTACGTTACTGCCCATGACGGCCCTGGAACCCCTACGTCGGCACCTGCTCGGACTCGGGCGGGTGCTGCTGGCCTATTCGGGAGGCGTCGACTCCGCGCTGCTGGCGGTGGTGGGACGACAGACGCTCGGTCTCCAGCGCTTCCTCGCCGTCATCGGCCGGAGCGCCTCCTATCCGGAGGCGCAATGGCGCACCGCCGTCGAGCTCGCCCGGGACTTCGAGGTGCCGCTGCTCGAGGTGGAGACCCGCGAGCTGGCGGACCCGCGCTACCTCAGCAATCCGACCGACCGGTGCTACTTCTGCAAGTCCGAGCTGTGGACCCGGCTCGGGGAGATCGCGCGGGAGCGCGGGTTCAATACGATCATCGACGGCACCAATGCCGATGATCTGGGGGAGCACCGACCCGGGCTCCGGGCAGCGGAGCAGCGCTCGATCCGCTCTCCGCTGGCCGAACTGGGATGGACCAAGGACGCCATCCGTGCCGCCTCCCGCGAGCTTGGACTGCCAACCTGGGATGCGCCGTCGGCGCCCTGTCTCTCCAGCCGGGTGGCGTACGGACTCCGCATCACCCCGGCACGCCTGCAGCAGGTGGAGGCCGGCGAGGCCTTTCTGCGCGGGATGGGAGTCACCGGTGATCTCCGCGTCCGGCATCACGGCGAGCGGGCTCGACTCGAGGTCTCGGCCGAACAGCTTTCCCGGGTACGGGAGGAGTGGAGCGCAGTCGTCACTTTCTTCGGCGGACTCGGCTTCGCCGCGGTGGAGCTCGACCCGGCCGGCTATCGCCGAGGCGGGCTGCTCGCCATCGCTCCCCGAGCGCCGGAGCGGTAATGCGGCTCTTCGCCGCCGTGCCGGTGGCGGAGCCGGCCCGGACCGAGATCCTCGCCCTGCTGGCCCGCCTCCGGGCCACCGAGTGGCCGGTGCGGTGGGTGCAGGATGAAGGACTCCATCTCACCCTCAAGTTCTTCGGCGAGGTGGCCTCCGAGCGCCTGGAGGTGATCGAGGAAGCGATGCGGATCGCCGGCCAGGATCTGGGGCCGCTGTCGCTCACGCTGGGTGATCTCGGTGCCTTCCCCAGCGAGAGCCGGCCCCGGGTGCTGTGGATCGGCCTGGAAGGGACGCCGGCGCTCGAGCTGCTGCAGGACCGGCTGGAGCGCGCCGGTGAGGCGATCGGCTTCCCGCCGGAGGGAACGCCGTTTCAGCCCCACGTGACCTTGGGCCGGGTGCGGGAAGGCCAGCGCTGTCCGTCACACGGTCTCGACGAGTTTCAGGCGGTATACCGGCGGGTGCCCTTCGTCGGGAGCCAGCTGGGGCTGTACGAGAGCGTGCTGACCACCCGGGGCCCCCGCTATGAGGCCCGGCTCGCGCTCGAGCTGGGAGCCTGATGGGCTGTCTCAGCGCGCCGCTCCGGCTCATCGGCTGGCTCGGCCTGATCGCGGGCCTGGCGCTCGGCTGGCTCTACCGCGACCGGCTCCTGCGGGAGGGCCGGCGGATCCTGGGCGATCGCGCGGCAGCGGCGCCGAGCGTCTCGGGCGGGCGCCCGGGTGCACGCGCGCTGGCATCGGCGCGGTCCAAGGTGGACTCGCTCAACGGATGGCGTGCCGACTCGATCGTGCTCACTGCCTCCGAAGTGGCGTCCCTCATGGGCAGCGGACTGCAACCGGAGTTTCGAAAGGAGCTCGATTCACTGCAGGTGCAACTGCTCGACGGGGAAGTCGCGGTACACGCCCGGCTCAGGACCGCTCGGCTGCCGAAGGAGCTGGTGGGACCGCTCGGCGTGGCCTTGCGAGCCTACGAGCCGGTACAGGCGGTGGGCCCCTTGCGGGTTCTCGGTCCCGGGAGCGGTGAGTGGGCGATCCGCTCCGTCCGAATTCGAGACTTCCCGCTGCCAGACGCGATGGTTCCGCGTCTGGTCTCGCGGGCGCTGGGCGATCCGCGGCAGCGCACGGTACCCTGGCGTGTCCCGCCGGGCGTCCGGGCCGTCCGGCTTCGGCCCAGCGGTGCTACTCTGTATGGAGCGACACGCCCATGAGCCACCGCGTGCTCATCGTCGACGACGAGGCCGGCATCCGCCAGGCCTTGAAGCAGGTCCTCGAGTACGAGGACCTGGAGGTGCGGGTCACTGCCTCGGGCGGAGAAGCCATCACGGTCTACTCGGAGTTCCGGCCCAATCTGGTGTTCCTCGATGTGAAGATGGCCGGCCTGGACGGCCTGGAGACTTTGAGCCGTCTTCGGGCAATTGACTCCCGCGCCCAGATCGTGATGATCTCGGGACATGGGACGATCGCGACGGCGGTCGAAGCCACTCAGCGTGGCGCCTTCGATTTCCTGGAGAAGCCGCTCGACACCGACCGGCTTCTCCTCACGGTCCGGAACGCGCTCGCGCACGCCGAGCTGGTGGGCGAGAACGCCCGCCTGCGGGAGGTGGCCGAGAGCCGCTATCAGATGGTGGGATCGAGCCCGGGGCTGCAGGCCGTGCGGGAGCTGATCGCCAAAGTCGGACCTACCGCAGCACGGGTGTTGATCACTGGAGACAACGGCACGGGCAAGGAGCTGGTGGCCCGCGGGGTGCACGAGGCTTCGCCCCGCCGCGATCGCGCCTTCGTCGAGGTGAACTGCGCCGCCATTCCCTCGGAGCTGATCGAGAGCGAGCTCTTCGGCCACATGAAGGGTTCCTTCACGGGCGCCTTCGCCGATCGCGCCGGAAAGTTCGAGCAGGCCGACGGCGGCACGCTGTTCCTCGACGAGGTCGGCGACATGTCGCTCTCGGCCCAGGCCAAACTGCTCCGAGTCCTGCAGGAGGGGGTGGTCACCCGGATCGGCGGCTCCAAGTCGATCCAGGTCGATGTGCGGGTGCTCGCGGCCACCAACAAAGACCTCGAGGTGGAGATCGCGGATGGGCGCTTCCGGGAGGATCTGCTGTACCGGTTGAACGTGGTCCCGATCGAGGTCCCCGCACTGAGAGATCGGGTGGAGGACATTCCGGCGCTGGTGGCCCATTTCGCCGGGCAGCTGGCGGCCGGCGCCGGGGTGCCGGGGAAGACATTCGCCGAGGACGCCGTGCGGCGGCTCCAGGCACGCCAGTGGCCGGGCAACATCCGCGAACTGCGCAACGCGGTGGAGCGCGCGCTGATCCTGGCCCCAGGCAAGGTGGTCACCCCCGCGGACGTCGATCGCCTCCTGCCGGGGGGCAACGGAGGCCAATCCGCGGGCGAGACCGGCGGGGAGCAGACCTTCGAGACGTTCAGGCAGGAAGCCGAGAAGAGCTTCCTCGCCATCAAGCTCCGGGAGCACGACTGGAACGTCTCGGAGACGGCGCGGGCGCTCAAGATGCCGCGCTCGAACCTGTACAAGAAGATCGAGCGCTACGGCATCACACGGGACACGGCATGAGCGATCCGCCAAGGGATTGGGACCGGGAGCTGGCCAATATCGACAAGGCCATCGCCAAGCAAGGCGCCACCCCGGCCGGCTCACCCCCAACCGCTGGCGCCGCGCCGAGGAGTCCGGCGGGAGTGCCCGCGCCGCGCCGGCGATCGGTGGCGCTCGCCTGGTTCTGGGTGTTGCTCGCCGTGGCCCTCGCGGCGGCGCTCCCGCTATGGCCCTACGAGAAGACCTGCGGATTGCAGCTCTTCTTCTTCCTCGGCGCGGCCGGGATCACCATCATCGTCGGGGTGCTCGGCGCCCTCTCGAGCTGGGCGCACCGCCGGGGGTTTGCCCACCTGCTCGCATTGACGGTCCTCGCCTGGGCCGGCATCCTGACCGCGCGTGAAGTCCTGCCGCGGATCGGCTACGCCAAGGAGAGCCGGACCTGGATGTGTCCCTCCGAGGCGCCCAGCGCCGCTCCCGCTCCCACACCCAAGACGCCTTAACGATGGCCAAGACCTTCCGCAACTTCATCGCCGGTGACTGGGTCGCACCCGCCACCGACGCCTACTTCGAGAACCGCAACCCCGCGGAGACCAGCGACCTGATCGGCCGCTTCCCGGATTCGGATCACCGGGACGTGGATGCGGCGGTCCGCTCGGCGCGGCGCGGGTTCGCGCGCTGGTCGCGCACGCCGGCGCCGGTGCGGGGCGACGTGCTGCGCCGGGTGGGCGACCTGCTCGTCGAGCGCAAGGAGGCGATCGCCAGCGCGATGACCCGGGAGATGGGGAAGGTGCTCGCCGAAACCCGGGGTGACGTGCAGGAGGGCATCGATACCGCGTACTACGCGGCCACCGAGGGGCGGCGGCTCTTCGGTCACGTGGTGCCCTCGGAGCTTCGCTCCAAGTGGGCGATGAGCTACCGCCGGCCGATCGGGGTCGTGGGCCTGATCACCCCGTTCAACTTTCCCCTCGCCATTCCGACCTGGAAGATGTTTCCCGCGCTGCTCTGTGGAAACTCGGTGGTGATCAAGCCATCGGAGGACGTCCCCCACACGGTGCACCTGCTAGTCGAGCTGCTGCTGGAGGCGGGTCTGCCGCCGGAGGTGGTCCAGCTGGTCCACGGCCGGGGCGAGACCGCGGGCAAGGCGCTGGTGGAGCATCCCGATGTGCCGGTGATCTCCTTCACCGGATCGACCGAGACCGGCGCCGTCATCGGCGAGACCTGCGGCCGGATGCACAAGCGTCTGTCTCTGGAGATGGGCGGCAAGAACGCCATGATCGTGATGGACGATGCCAATCTCGACCTCGCGCTGGAGGGGGTGCTCTGGGGCGCGTTCGGCACCACCGGCCAACGCTGCACCGCCACCAGCCGTCTGATCCTGCATCGCAAGGTGCACGATCGCTTCCTCCGCCGTCTGGCTGACGCGGCCGAGGGGTTGCGGCTGGGAGACGGACGGGCCGACAAGACCGATGTGGGCCCGCTCATCCACGAAGCGGCCCGGGAGAAGGTGGAGCGGTACGTCGAGATCGGGCGCGAGCAAGGGGCCGAGCTGGTGACCGGCGGCAAGGCCCCTGGCGGGCGCCTGGGCCGCGGCTGGTTCTTCCGGCCCACGGTCTTCGCTGGGGTGCGGGCCAAGAGCCGCCTGGAGCAGGAGGAGATCTTCGGTCCAGTGCTGAGCGTCATCCGGGTGGGGTCGTTCGACGAGGCCGTCCGGGTCAACAACGACGTCCGCTACGGACTCTCCAGCTCGATCTACACCGACGATGTGGACCAGGCGTTCCGTGCCATGCAGGAGCTCGATAACGGCATCACCTACGTCAACGCGCCCACCATCGGCGCGGAGGCGCATCTGCCGTTCGGGGGCGTGAAAGCCACCGGGAACGGGCATCGCGAGGGCGGCTGGGAGGTGTACGAGTTCTACTCGGAGACCAAGGTCTGCTACGTGGACTACTCCGGACGGCTGCAGCGCGCGCAGATCGACACCTACGACGTGTAGCAGCTCGCGCGACCTCGGTGATGAATGACCCGCGCTTCGAGCGGGCGCGCGGGGAGCGGTTGCGCGGCGCTTGGCCGGAGAGTAAGGTTCGTCAGGCTCAAGCTTCCGGCGTATTCTTTCGGTGTGGTGTTGAGGATGTTCTCTAAAAGCCGCGCCGCTTTTCCAGTCGATCCCCCGGTTCAGTTCGAGGTCCAGTCTCATGCGTCCAATGCAGGTCGGTTCCGGCAAGCGGGGACCCTCGTTCGATGAGGGGTCGCTGGACCAGTACCTCCGCGAGATCAGCAAGTACCCGCTGATTCCGCAGGAGGAGGAAGTCAACCTCGCCCAGCGGATCCGTACGGGAGATGGCGAAGCCCTCGACAAGCTGGTCCGCAGCAATCTGCGGTTCGTCGTGTCGGTGGCCAAGAAGTATCAGAACCAGGGGGTCTCGCTCGCGGATCTGATCAACGAGGGAAACCTCGGCCTCATCCGCGCGGCCCATAAATTCGACGAGACCAAGGGCATCAAGTTCATCTCCTACGCGGTGTGGTGGATCCGGCAGGCCATCCTGCAGGCCCTCGCCGAGCAGAGCCGGATCGTGCGGGTACCGCTCAATCGGGCCGGCACGCTCCACCGGATCGGCAAGCGCTCCTCGGCGCTGCTCCAGGAGCTCGGCCGTGAGCCGACCCCCTCCGAGATCGCGGAGGGGATGGACATCTCGATGGAGGAAGTGCAGAAGACGCTCTCCATCTCGCAGAACCACCTCTCGCTCGATGCACCGCTCACCCCGGGCGAAGACAACAAGCTGCTGGACTACCTGCCGGACACTCAGAACCCAGGCCCCGATTCCGAAACCTTCGAGCACGCGCTCACCGAGTCCATTGAAGAGGTGCTGTCCACCCTGAAGGAACGGGAGGCCAAGATCCTGCGGCTCTATTTCGGCCTCGACGGCCCCGAGCCGATGACGCTCGAGGAGATCGGCAGCCTGCTGGGCATCACTCGCGAGCGGGTGCGCCAGATCAAGGAAAAGGCGCTGAGTCGCCTCCGCCATGTGAGTCGCGCCCGGGCGCTGGAGAGCTTCCTCGCCTGACCCCGGGGGCATCTCCGCCTCGCCCGCCGGACATCCACCTTCACGCCGCGCATCCGTGCCCGTCGGTCGAGGTCAGCCGCGGAGGATCGCCTCCACCTGATCCCATTCGATCAGGAATGCATCGTGGCCGGCAGTCGAGGTGATCTCCCGGTACTCGGCCGCCGCGCCCGCCGCACGATAGGCATCGACCCAGTCACGCACCTCCTCGCAGCGGTACAGGATGTCGCTGCCCACGCCCACCCCGATGATGGTGCCGACCCGTGCAGCGGTCTCGCGAGCCGCGCGGGAGAGATCGCCCACGTCGTGCAGGTCCATGCTGCGCATCAGCGACACGTAGCTCGCCGCGTCGAACCGCGCCACCAGCTTGTCGCCCTGGCGGCGGAGATAGTGGTCGACGTCGAATCGACCCGGCGCCCGGGAGGAGCGCCGCCCGAAGCGCTCCTCGAACTCGAGGGCGCTGCGGTAGGTGATCATCGCGAGAGCGCGAGCGGCGGCCAGACCTGCCACGGGGCCCGCTCCCTCCGGGTAGCGGCCTCCGTTCCACGCGGGATCGGCCTCGATGGCCATCCGCTGCACCGTATTCCAGGCGATCGCTTGAGCCGAGGTCGCGGCGGGTGCGGCGAAGACCACGAGCCGATCCACCGGCACGCTGGAGAGCCGTCCCCATTCCAAGGCCACCATGCCGCCTAGTGAGCCGCCGGTGGCCAGCGCCAGCCGCTCGACGCCGAGGTGGCGGAGCAGGGGGATATGCGCCCGGGCGAGATCCGAGGGCGTGAGCTCGGGGAAAGGGTCCGTGCGATCGATCGACCAATCGCGAGGTCCGGTGGACCCATAGCAGCCTCCCAGGAGATTGGCGCAGACGATCGCATGTCGCGTGGTGTCGAGCGGCCGGCCTGGTCCAACCATCGGTCCCCACCAGGTTTCCACCTCGGCGCTGCCGGTCAAGGCGTGGAACACCAGCATCCATCCGTGCCGGCGGGCGAGCTCCGGGTTTCCCAGGACTCGGTACCGGAGGCGTAGCCCCTTGAGCTGGTGCCCCGCCGCCGTCCGGAACTCACCCAGTGCCAGGTCACCGGCCAGCGATTCGGAGGTGAGCCCGGCGGTCACGCGGCGCCCAGGTGAGCCGAGACACCATCGGCGATACGGTCATGGACCAGGCGCACAAGATCGGGTCCGTCGGCATCCTCCACCAGAAGAGCGGTGCGGTGGGCATGCGTGGTCACTCGCATCGGCCGGCCACCGCACTCCGCCACCACATGCTGCACCATCGAGTCGATGAGCCGGGAAGACGTCGGCGCGCCGGTCACGACGGTGACGGTGCTGAGCCCGCTCCGGACCGTACCGGGTCGCTCGGTTGCGCCGAGAAGCCGGCGAAGGGCGTGGAGACAGTCCTCCAGATCCGATGCCTCCGCCAGTAGCTCCAGCCGCCCGCCGCCCGCCTCCTGGATTACCTCGGCATCCGCCGTGAGTCCGGCGTCCCAGAGGCTCCGCTGCAGTCTGCCCTGAAGGTCGGAGGCGATCCTGCGCCTGAGCGGGATGATGAAGCGTGATCGGCCGGCGCGGAGCGTCACCGCCCAGAGCCACGCGGTTTCTGCCGCGCTGGTCACGTTGGTCGACCACTCCGTCTCGCCCAGCGCCGTGAATCGCAACGGCAGAGCGCCTCGTTCGGCCCACGCCGCGGCCGGTTGGTGGATCACCCTGGCGCCGGCCGACGCGAGCTCGCTGAGAAATCGGTGTGACGCCGCCGGAATCCGCTCCGCCTGAGGCACCAGCCGGGGATCGGCGGTGAGCACGCCGCCGGTCTCCTTCACCAGCTCGCATTCCGCCGCGCCGAGCGCCGAGGCCAGGGCCACCGCAGTGGTGTCGGACCCGCCCCGGCCGAGCGTGGTCACTCGGCCGCGATGCCATCCCTGAAAGCCGGCCACCACCGGTACCACCCCCCGGCCAAGCAGCGCCTGCACCCGCCTGGGCCTGACCGCCGTGATGCGTGCCCTCCCGACGTGCCCAGTGCTGGCGAGCCCTGCCTCGCGCGCATCGAGCACCGCCGCCGGGATGCCGAGGCCATCCAACGCCACCACCAGGAGCGATGCGGCGACGATCTCGCCCGCGGCGGCGGCGCGGTCGGCCGCGGCGAGCCCGCCGCCGCTGACAGACGGGTTCGCGGCGCCCCGGACCTGCTCCACCAATCCGAGCAGATGATCGGTGACCCCGCGCCGTGCGCTCGCAACGGCCACGACTGGTCTGTCGCGGCGCCGCTCGGCCAGGCGCCGGGCGGCCGCGGCGATCCGCTCCGGTGACGCGAGCGCATCGCCGCCGAGCTTCACCACCAGCGGTGGCGTCACCGTCCGGCCCCGACGGCCGCGGTAGATCCCTTCCTGGCCGGTGCGGGAGCCTCACCCAACGCCTGATCCAGGTCTTCGATCAGGTCTTTCACGTCCTCGAGACCGACGGACAGCCGGACGAGCTCCGGCGTCGTGCCGGTCAGACGCTGCTGCTCGGGCGAGAGCTGCTCGTGGGTGGTCGAGGCGGGGTGGATGATGAGCGACTTGGCGTCCCCGACGTTGGCCAGCAGCGAGAACAGCTTGGTCTTGTCGATCAGGGTCTTGGCCGCCGCGTGCCCGCCTTTCACGCCGAAGGTCAGCACGCCTCCGAATCCGCCGGTGAGGTACTTGGCGGCATTGGCGTGCTCGGGATGGGAGGGCAGACCGGGATAGGAGACCCACTCGACCCGGGAGTCCTGCGCCAGCCACTGCGCGATGGCCAGCGCGCTGTCCGAATGCCGCTGGATCCGGAGCGGCAGCGTCTCCAGTCCTTGCAGGAAGAGAAAAGAGTTGAACGGTGAGAGGGCCGGACCGAGGTCGCGGAGCAGTTGCACCCGGAGCTTGATGATGAAGGCGGCGGGGCCGAAGGCGTCGGTGTAGACCAGCCCATGGTACGACGGATCCGGAGTGGTGAACTCGGGGAAGCGCCGCCGCGAAGAGGGACTGGCCCAGTCGAATCGGCCGGCATCCACAACCAGGCCGCCGATCGCGGTCCCGTGCCCGCCGATCCACTTGGTGGCGGAATGCAGCACGATGTCGGCCCCGTGCTCGATGGGCCGCGAGAGGGTGGCGGCGCCGAAGGTGTTGTCCACCACCAGCGGCACCCCCGCGGCATGTGCGATATCCGCCAGCGCCTCGAAGTCGGGGACATCGAGCCGGGGGTTGCCGATCGTCTCCACGAAGATCAGCCGAGTCCCGTCATCGATGGCCGAGCGCACCTGATCGAGATTGTGAATGTCGACGAATCGGGTGGTGATGCCCCATTTCGGCAGCGTGTAGGTGAAGAGATTGTAGGTGCCACCGTACAGCGTCTGGGAGGAGATGAGATTGTCCCCGGCGCGCGCCAGGTTGAGCACGGTGAGCGTCTCCGCCGCCTGGCCGCTGGCCACCGCCAACCCCGCCACGCCGCCCTCCATCTCCGCGATGCGCTTCTCCAGCACGTCGCTCGTGGGATTCATGATCCGGGTGTAGATGTTGCCGAAGACCCGCAGGCCGAACAGGTCGGCGGCGTGCTGGGCGTCGTTGAACACGTAGCTGGTGGTGGCGTAGATCGGCACCGCGCGGGCGTTGGTGGCCGGGTCGGGGGCCTGGCCCGCGTGGATCGCCAGCGTATCGGGACGGTACGGCATGCCTCACTCCTGGGGAAATAGGTCAGCGAAAAGGCCCGGACCACTCGAGCGGTGGTCCGGGCCTGGGATCGTCGCCTGAGGGACTGCTACACTCCGTTTCCCTCCCGCGTGTACCCGGACGGCACCGTCCACCCCGGACAGGGGCGACAGGCGAACATTCGACAGCACCCGCGCAACTGAGGCAGCATGTCGGGTCCAGGGTTGGCGAAGCCAGCACTCGGGGCGATAGGCAACCGCGTGAAACGCAACGCCCCCCGGCCAGATCAGCGCGGAGGGCGTACATCCGGCGCTTTAGCTCTTTGGTTTGCCCTGAACGTCCGGGGCCGGCGGGAGCAAGTGGCCCTAAATCAACCGCCGTTGGTAGACTACCGGGTAGAGTACCGGGGGCCCGGCCGGCTGTCAAGCGAAGCGCTTGCTTGGGCCCTACCGACGGGGTAATCCTTCCCGCGTCCGTCCGGCATCATCCGTCCTCTCACCGACCGCGCCGTTCCCGCTATGGCCAGCAATTCCTCATTCGACGTGTCCACCGGTGCCGACCTGCAGGAGGTCGACAACGCGGTCAACCAGGCGTTGAAGGAGATCGCGCAGCGCTACGATTTCAAGGGCACCCACTGCACCATCGAGTTCGACCGGGACAAGGCGGAGATCCGGCTCGCGGCCGACGACGAATTCCGGATGGACGCGCTGGTGGACGTGCTGCAGTCGCGCATGATCAAGCGGGGAGTTCCGGTCAAGAATCTCAAGGTCGGCGATATCGTGCAGGGGACGGGGCAGTCGGTCCGCCGCACGGTGAGCCTCACCCAGGGCATTCCCCAGGACGTCGCCAAGAAGATCGTGAAGGCGGTGAAGGACGGCGGCTTCAAGAAGACCCAGGCGAGCATCCAGGGCGACGAGATCCGGGTGACCAGCCCTTCGCGCGACGAGCTGCAGGCGGTGATCGGCGCGCTCAAGGCCCAGGACTTCGGGATCGAGCTCAAGTTTGGCAACTATCGCGGCTGACGCCGCCGCTGTTCAACTGCGGCGTTGGGGTGCCGCGTTTCTGGTGACGGCGGGCGCGGCCCTCCCCATGGGGAGTTGCGCGCCGGGGCCCTCGCCGACCCCGGTCGCCCCGGAGCAGCCGGCGCCCGGAGCGCCGGGGACAGCCGAGCCGCTGGTCCGCATCGGCCTGATGGTCGGCGCGGTGTCGGCCGTGATCAGTGGCGACGCGGGCCTCTCGGTCACCGACCCGTCCGGCGCTCGCCTCGCGGCCGTGTCGCCCGGAGAGAGCTGGCAGGCGGTGACCGCTGGCAGCGGCGTCGCGGTGCGGGCGCCGGGAGGCGGCTCGACCGGCGGGGAGATCATCGATGTGACGGGCAGCGACAGCGGCGCGCTCGTTCGGGTGAACGGCCGCCCCTACCGCGGCATGATCGAGATCCTTCGAGACCGGACCGGCCTCACGGTCGTCAACCGGCTTCCGATGGAGACCTATCTCCTCGGTGTGGTGTCGACCGAGATGGGCCGGCGCGCTCCCGCCGAGCTGGAGGCGCTCCGGGCCCAGGCGGTGGTCTCCCGCACGTACGCGCTCCGGCACCTCCGCCGGTGGGATGTACAGGGATTCGACCTGTACGCCACGGTGGCCGATCAGGTCTACGGGGGCGCGGAGCGGGAGACGCCGGAGGGTACCGACGCCGTGATGGCCACCCGCGGTCGAATCCTGACCTACGGGGGCCAGCCGATCGACGCCTTCTTTTATTCCACCTGTGGCGGTCGAACGGCAGACGGCACCGAGGTGTTCCGGGGCGCGGATCGGCCCTACCTGCGCTCCGTTCCGGACGTCGCAGATGATGGCGCCGTCTACTGCAGCATCTCGCCCCGGTTTCGCTGGAAGGAGACCTGGGGCGGCGACGAGCTGCGCGCCGTCCTGCGGCGGACGCTTCCGACGGTCGGGGTCTCCAGCCGCGACGCGGAGGAGGTATCCGACGTGCGGGTGGCCTATCGGACTCCATCCGGCCGGGTCGGCCAGCTGGCGATCGGCTTGCGCCGCTCCGAGGTCCAGGTGGACGGCCCGAATGTGCGCCAGGTGCTCCGCTCGACCACGGGGGACATCCTGCGGAGCAGCGTCTTTACCCTCACCGCGACGCGCGGGGGAGCGCGAGTCACCCGGCTGGTGGCCGACGGCGCGGGTGCCGGCCACGGGGTGGGGTTCTGCCAATGGGGGGCCGTCGGGCGCGCCCGCGTCGGGCAGAGTCATCAGCAGATCCTCGCGGCATACTATCCGGGCACCGTGCTCGAGCGCCTTTACTAGAGGGAGAGTGGCATGAGCGTCAGCCGGCCGGTCAGCGAACGGCTCCGACTGGGCATCATCGGCGGCGGGGCCATCACCCAGGTGGCCCATCTGCCGGTGCTCAAGAAGCTCAAGACCATCGAGGTGCAGGCGATCTGCGACACCGATCTGCCGAAGGCGCGCGCCCTGGCCACCCGCTTCGGGGTGAAGGATGCGTTCGACGACATCGAGGAGCTGCTGCGGTTCGAGTCGCTCGACGCCGTGGTGATCTGCTCCCCGAACCATCTCCACGAATCGCATATCCTGGCCGCCCTCTCGGCGAACCTCCACGTGCTGGTGGAGAAGCCGCTGGCGATGACTGCGGCCAGCGTGCAGCGGATCGTGCGCGCCGCGGAAAAGCGCGATCGAGTGGTGATGGTGGGGATGAATCACCGCTATCGACCCGACGTCCAGATCGTCCGCAGCTTCGTGCAGAGCGGCGAACTGGGGACCATTGAGAGCGTGCGCGGGAGCTGGCACGTCTTCCGGCCCGGACGGTCACAGCTTGGCTGGCGCCAGCGGCGCGACCAGGCCGGTGGCGGCGCGATGCTCGACCTGGGACTCTCGATCCTCGACCTGGGCTTGTGGCTGGGGGGCAACCCAACGCCCGCCCGGGTGAGCGCCTGCCTCGACACCACCGGCTCCGGACGAGCGGTGGAGCAGTCGGGCAGTGCCTTCGTGGTGTGCGAAGGCGGCATCTCCCTCTTCGTCGACGTCACCTGGCACCACCTGGGCGAGGGCGAGCGTTTCGGGGTAGGTCTCCGTGGCAGCAAGGGGACCGCCGCGATCAACCCGCTGACCGTGTGGAAGGAGCTCCACGGGCTGCCCGCGGATGTGTCGCCCACCTCGTCGGGCAGCCGGGAGAATGCCTTCACCGCGTCCTATCGGGCAGAGTGGGCCCATTTCGAGGCCGCCATCGCCGGTGAGGCCAAGGCGCCAAGCCTCAGCGAGCACCTGGTGCTGCACAAGATCCTCGATGCGATCTATCGCTCGACGGACGACGGCCGCGACGTCCAGCTGTGAGCGGCGCCTGCCGAACGGTCGGACGCCTGGGTCTCTGGGTCGCGTGCGCCTGGGGTGGGACGCCCGTCGTGGCCGCGGGCCAGACCGCGCCGAGCCCGGCGGAGCCTGGCGCCGCGCTCACAGTGTACGTCATGACCATGGGCCCCGGGGCAATGGTGTGGGAGCGGTTCGGCCACAACGCGATCTGGGTCCACGATCCGGTGCAGGGAACCGATCTCACCTACAACTACGGCCTGTTCGACTTTCGCCAGCACAATTTCGTGCTCCGCTTCGTCCGGGGACAGATGTGGTACTGGATGGCCGGATTCCCGGCTGACCAGTATCTGGAGGAGTACAAGCGGAACAATCGGTCGGTCTGGGTCCAGGAGCTCGATCTCCCGCCCCGGGCTCGGCTCCAGCTGCAGGAGTTTCTCGCCTGGAACGCGCGGCCGGAGAACCGGTTCTACCACTACGACTACTACCGCGACAACTGCTCCACCCGGGTGCGGGACGTCATCGACCGTGTCGTCGGCGGCGCGGTGCGACGGGCCACGGCCGCCGTGCCGGTGGCCGCGAGCTACCGGTTCCACACTCAGCGGCTCACCGCGAACGATCCTCTGATCTACACCGGTCTCCTCCTCGCGCTCGGCCCGGGCGTCGATCGGCCGCTGAGCGCATGGGAGGAGATGTTCCTGCCCCTCAAGCTGCGCGAGCACCTCCGGCGGGTAACCATCTCCGGGCCCGATGGCCGGCCCAGACCGCTTGTGAAATCCGAGCGCACCATCTTCCGCTCGACCGGCTCGCCCCCACCCGACGCGCCGCCCGACTGGCTGCCGGCGTACCTCCTGGTCGGCTCGACCATCGGCGGGCTGGCGTGGGTGCTCTCCCGCGGCGCGCGCCGCAACGTCGTCGCGCGTGCCGGGTTTCTCTTCGTGGTGGCGGGCTGGGCCCTGCTGGTGGGTCTCGCGGGATTGGTGCTGGCGGGTCTCTGGGGCCTGACCGATCACGTCATGGCGTATCGGAACGAGAACCTGTTGCAGATGTCCCCGCTCGCGCTGCTGCTGCTGCCGTTTCTGTTCGGCGCGGTCCGGGGAACGTCGGGACGGGGGCGGAGCGCCTTCGCGGTTGCCGCCATGGTGGCCGGTGTTTCCGGCCTCGGGCTCGCGGCCAAGCTGCTGCCCGGGTTCCACCAGGTGAACGGATCGGTGATCGCTCTGGCGCTCCCGGCCCACCTGGGCGTAGTGGCGGCGCTCCGGTCGTTTCGTTAGCGGCTGATGGGTCCCATGCGACGAAGGGCGTCGCGCGCTTCCGGGTATTCCGGGTAGGCGCTCAGGGCGTGCTGGTAGGCATCGGCCGCTTTGTCCTTGTCGCCCCGGCTCTCGTACAGCAGCCCGCGGCTGTACTGGGTGAGCGCCTCGGTCGGGAGCGCGCCGGCCCGGCTGGAGGCGGCGTCAGAGGGTAAGGGTGGCAGCCCCACGGCGGCGGCGATCTTCTCGCTCACCGCCTGGATGATGAGCCCGAGACGGGCCCGATCCTGCAGGCTCGCTTCGTCGTTGGAGACCACTTTGACGATCCCGCCGGTCTCCGTGTCGACCACCCGCGCGTTGATCCGGAACTTGCCGTAGAAGTCGGCGAAGCTTCCGGTCACGCTGTACCGGGCACCGGTCGCCTTGCCCACCTGTCCCGCGGTGGCGGCATCGAGTCGGCCGCCGGAGCGGAGGTGCCGCGCCTCCAACGCCTGCGCCACTCGGCTCGGCTCCGCCACCCGGACGCCGGCACGGTCGGCCAACGCGCTCGAGAGCATCGCCGGAATCCCCAACCGTAGGCCCTCGGAGACCTCCTCGTCCTCGCCGTAGGATCCCGCGTTCTCGAAGGGCAGCACCGCCAGGACGGTCCGACCGCCTTGCGCCTGCAGCGGTGACACCAGCACCGCGCCAGCGAAGCCCCAGGCCCAGCCAAGCCGCCCCATACGTCCTCCTCTCAGAGCGAGATCGTCATCCCTTCGGCTGCCGCGTCGATCGCCAGGAGCGGGGCGATGCCACGGGCGTAGGAGCGGGTGTCCGCCAGGAGCCGGTCGATAGCATCATCGTCGTGCTCCGGCTCATGATGAAACAGGATCAGCCGGGCGCACCCGGCCTCGACCGCCAGATCCACCGCCTGCCGGGGCGTCGAGTGCCCCCACCCTGCCCGTGCGCGGATGAAGCGGTCGGCGTACATCGCATCGTGGATCAGGGTGTCGGTGCCGGCCAGAAACTCGACCAGGCGGGCGCGCCAGTCCGCCGCGACGGGATAGGTGCCACCGGTCCCGAGCTCGTTGTCGGTGAGATAGGCGATCTCCCGTCCGCCGCCAACCGGCGCCAGCCTGTAGCCGAAGGTGGTACCCGGGTGCCGCATGCGGAAGGCGCGTACCTGGAAGCCGTCCAGCGCCAGCTCGCCCTCCTCGATGTCGCTCACCCGGATGGTGGCCGCCAGCGCCTCGAGGGGAACCGGGAAAACCATCGGATCCATCTGACGCCGCAGGATCTCCTGCAGGGGAACGCCCTCCTGGCGGGCGCCGTAGACGCAGAAGGCGTTGCCCCGGGCGCTCAGTGGCTTGAAGAACGGCAGACCTTGGATGTGATCCCAATGGGTGTGGGAGAGGAGAATGTCGGCCGAGAGGGGAGGAGCGTGCGGGCTCATCAGCTCGTGCCCCAAGGGACGCAAGCCACTCCCCGCGTCCAGGATCAGCAGCCGACCCTCGCCCAGAATGCTGACGCACGGGGTGTTCCCCCCGTAGCGCGCGGTCTGGGGACCAGGAGTCGGAATGGAGCCACGTGTCCCCCAGAACCTCAAGCTGTAGGACACGGCTTCGGATTGCTTGCGTGAAGCAACATGCCCGAACCTCTTCCCGTCACAGGTATCGAGCAGCGGTCGCGGTCACCCGGTTCGAGTGACCGCTCTCACGCGCCGCGCCGCGCCGCCAGCATGAGGGAGCGCCGGTCCTTGAGGGTGATGTCTTTGCGGGTGACCTGGATGATTCCCCGCTCGACCAGATTGCGCATGGTCCGCGAAACGGTCTCTCGGCTGGAGCCGATCATCTGCGCGATGGTATGGTGGGTGAGCTTGCGGGTGATCCTGTCGTTTCCCTCGTCGTCGGCCATTCGGAGGAGGAGGTGCGCCACCCGGCCGTTGACGTCGAGCAGCACCAGGCTGCCGATCTTCTCGTCTGCCCGCCGGAGGCGGCGGGAGATCTCCCGGAGCAGCGAAATCGCCACTTCGGGCGAGCTCCTGAGACGGGCGTGAAAGTCCTCCCGGCGAAGCACCAGCAGGCCGGAATCCTCCATCGCGATGACGTGGGCGGAGCGTGGCTCCTCGTCGATGACCGCCATCTCGCCGAAGAAGCTCCCTTCGCCCAGGACGGAGAGAATGACCTCCCGGCCGTCCTCCGCGATCAGCACGACCTTGACCTGCCCGGCGGCTACCAGGTACAGGGCGTCTCCCGGGTCGTCCTCGAAGACAATCACGCTACCCTTGGGGTAGCTGCGCTCGCGAGTGAGCTCGGCGAAGGCAGCCAGATCGGCCTCGGCGAGCCCGGCAAAGAGGGGAACCTTTCGCAAGACTTCTAGGGGGGACAGGGGCACGAGGCGCCTCCGAATGGCGGAAGTAGTTGCGAGTACTATACTTGCAGCTTGTTACGAAGTCAATTGGCGCCGGAGCGTTCTCCTTGCATCCGGCCCCGCAAAGCGGTTATACTTCACGGCTTAGCGCCAACCGCGGAGTTTCATCGTGAAAGCCGATCTGCATCCCAACTACCGCAAGGTCACCGCTGTGTGTGCCTGCGGCAATTCGTTCGAGACCCGGTCGACCGCCGCATCCATCCACGTGGAGGTCTGCGCCCAGTGCCATCCCTACTTCACCGGCAAGCAGCGGCTGGTGGACACCGCTGGACGGGTGGATCGGTTTCGCCGGAGATATCAGACCGAGCCGGCCGCCGCACCTAAGGCGTAAGCCGTGGAGGCTCGACTCCGCCAGGCACTGCAGCGGGCGGCGGAGGTCGAGCGGCTCCTCGCCGATCCGGCGGTCGCCCGAGATCCGGCGCAATTGCAGGCCCTCGGGCGGGAGCACGCGCGGCTCGCGCCCATCCTCCGCCTGGCCCAGCGGCTGGAGCGGCTGGAACGCGAGCTGGTAGACGCTCGGGAGCTCGCCCAGGAGGCGGATCCCGAGCTCGTTGCATTGGCCCGGGCCGACCTCGCCCGCCTGCCCGAGGAGATCGCGGCCATCGCCGACGAGCTGCACACCCTGCTCGTCCCTCGCGACCCTCACGACGATCGCGATGCCATCGTGGAGATCCGCGCCGGCACCGGCGGCGATGAGGCCGCGCTATTCGCGGCCGATCTCTATCGCATGTACCAGCGCTTCAGCGAGCGGCACGGCCTCGCCTGGGAGCCGATCTCCCTGAGCGAGGGAACCCTGGGCGGCCTCAAGGAGGCAATCGTGGCCGTGCGTGGCCCGGAGGCCTATGGGCTGCTGCGCCGCGAGTCGGGTGTCCACCGGGTGCAGCGGGTGCCCGCCACGGAGACGCAGGGTCGGATCCACACCTCCGCCGCCACCGTGGCGGTGCTCCCGGAAGCGGAAGAGGTGGACATCAGGATCGAGCCGCAGGATCTCAAGATCGACGTGTTCCGCTCGTCCGGTCCCGGCGGCCAGAGCGTGAACACCACCGACAGCGCGGTGCGCATCACCCACCTCCCGAGCGGGCTGGTGGTCAGTCAGCAGGATCAGAAATCACAGCTGCAGAACAAGATCAAGGCGATGGAAGTGCTTCGGGCGCGGCTGCTCGACCGGATGATTGCCGAGCAGGAGTCGGCTCGCGCCCGCGACCGGCGCGCCATGGTCGGCACCGGCGACCGCTCCGCCAAGGTCCGGACCTACAACTTTCCCCAGAGCCGCATCACCGACCACCGCATCAATCTCTCGGTGCACAATCTGGCCGAGGTACTGAACGGCCACCTGGATGACGTCGTAGAGGCGTTGCGGGTGGCCAGCCGGCAGGAGCAGGACGGTGCCTGACGTGGAGCAGTCCCGCCGCGCGCTGCTGGCGGACGCGACAGCCGGGCTGACTGCGGCGGGACTCGTCTCGCCGAGGCGGGAAGCGCTGCGCATCTGGGCCGATCTCTCGGGCGAGCATGCCGCTGAGGCCGTTCTCTGGCCGGAAGGGGTGATCGACAGTGCGGCCGCGGTCGCGTTCCTCGCAGCGGTGGAGCGCCGCGCCGCCGGTGAGCCGTTGGCGCACGTGACCGGCCGGACGGACTTTCGCACGCTGACGCTTCGAAGCGACGCCCGGGGCCTGATCCCCCGGCCTGAGACCGAGGGCCTGGTCGATCTGCTGCTCACTCGCGTTCGCGCCGGACGGGCAGCGGACATCGGAACCGGGAGCGGCTGCCTGGCCCTGAGCCTCGCGCTCGAGGGTGAATTTGACCAGGTGGTCGCCGTGGACCGGTCGGCCGACGCGCTGGCGCTGGCACGGGAGAATCGCGCGCTCACCGGAGTGTCCGTGTCGCTGGTCAGGGGGGACCTGTGCGCGCCGCTCGGGGGTGGAGCGTTCGACGCGCTGGTCTCCAATCCGCCGTATCTTACGAGTGGGGAATACGCCGTGCTCGACCGCTCGGTGCGGGACTGGGAGCCCAGGTCGGCGCTGGAGAGCGGGAGTGATGGACTCGAGGCCACCACCCGGCTGCTGGAGCAAGGGCGGACCGTGCTCCGGCCGGGCGGGTGGCTCGCGATGGAAGTCGATGCTGGCCGCGCGGCGGAATCCGCCCGACGGGCAGGCGCCTTCGGTTGGACCGATGTCGCCATCCACGCAGACCTTTTCGGTCGCGAGCGCTACCTGCTCGCGCGAAGGAGCGAGACACCGTGATCTGGGACAAGGCGCAGGAGCTCGGCAGGCTGATCGGGCAAGCGGCGGAATACCAGGCACTGCGGCGGGCCGAAGCGACGCTGCGCGACGACAAGGAGACGGTGAGCAAGCTGGATCAGATTCAGACCCTCGCGCGCCAGGTCGACCAGTTGGTCACCGCCGGGCAGATGCCCGACCAGGCGACCGCCGAGGCCTACGAGACGGCCGTGCGAGAGCTGGAGATGAGCCCGGTCGGCCAGGCGTACGTGGTAGCTCGCGCCAATTTCGAGAAGCTGATGACCCGGGTGAACCAGCAGATCAGCGAGGGCATGGAGAAGGGGGCGACCAGCAGCATCATCACGCTGGGATGAGCCACCCGGGCTTCTTCGTCGTCATCGAGGGGCCGGAGGGGTCGGGGAAGAGCACGCTGGCCGCACCGCTGGCGGAGCGCATGCGGCAGCGCGGGGTCGACCCGATTCTGACCCGGGAGCCCGGGGGCACCCGCGCGGCCGAGCTGGCCCGCCAGGCGGTGCTCGATCCCGAGCATCCGCTCGGATCGCTGGCCGAGCTCTTTTTCTATCTGGCGGCGCGCTCGGATCTGGTGCAGACCGTGATCCTGCCCGCGCTGCATGCAGGTCGGGTGGTACTCTCGGATCGATTCATTCTCTCGACCGAGGCCTACCAGGTGGCCGGACGCGGGCTGCCGGCGGAGGTGGTGCGGCCCGCGAACCAGGCCGCGGCCAGCGGGCTGATTCCCGATCTGACGCTCATTCTCGACCTCCCGCCGGCCGTGGGTCGTGCGCGGCAGGAAGCGGCCGGCAAGCGGCTGGACCGCCTCGACGGGGAAAGCGCCGAGTTTCATCGCCGGGTAATCGACTATTATTTGGGAGTGCAGGGCAAGGGGATTCGCCATCTGGATGCACGCCTCCCGCCGGACCGGCTCTTGCAGACGGCCTGGGCGGAGCTGGCGGCGGCAGCGCCGGAAAGGTTTGGCGGCGTAACCGGTTAGGCGGGACGCGGTGGGATGAGAGTCGCCTGTCCCATCGGAGCTATTCTGCGGCAGTGGAGGAAGGTATGAAGCAGCGGTGGAGCGTGATGGCGCTGGTGGCGGCGATCTCCTTCGTGAGCGGGGGCTGGCTGCTGCAGCGTGGCGTCGCTACCGGCGGCAACGTGTATCAGCAGGCCCGGCTCTTCGACGACGTGCTGGGGCATGTCAGCGCGTACTATGTCGATTCGATCGGGGAGACCGAGCTCTACGACCGCGCCAGTCGCGGGATGCTGGAGCAGCTCAAGGACCCGTATTCGGTGCTCCTTACGGGCGACGACTACAAGGCGCTCACCGAGCAGACCTCGGGCAACTACGCCGGGCTCGGCATCCAGATCGACGTGCGCGACGGCTGGATCACGGTCGTCGCCCCCCTGCCGGAGACGCCGGCAGAACGGGCCGGCATCGGAACCGGCGATCAGATCATCGAAGTCGACGGCAAGTCGACGGAGGGCTGGAAGAACGACCAGGCGGTGAAGTCGCTCCGAGGGCTGGCCGGCACCAAGGTCACCCTGACCATCCGCCGCGTCGGCATCGCCGAGCCGATCAAGTACACCCTGACTCGTGCCCAGATCCACATCCGCTCGGTCCCGCCCGGGACGATGTTCGACGGCGGGGTGGGCTACATCTCGCTGAATCCGGTCTCGGAGACGTCCGCGGACGAGCTGCAGCAGGAAATCGTCGCGATGAAGTCCAAGGGGATGAAGTCGCTCATCCTCGACCTCCGCTTCAACCCCGGCGGGTTGCTCGACCAGGGGGTCAAGGTGGCCGACCTCCTGCTCGACCCGAAGCAGGAGATCGTGGCGACTCGCGGCCGCGCGCGCGGCTCCACCAAGGAGTTCTATGACGAGGCGCGGCAGGCGTGGCCCGAGCTCCCCATCGTGGTGCTGGTCAACGACGGAACGGCCAGCGCTGCCGAGATCATCGCCGGCGCACTGCAGGACCACGATCGGGCCGTGGTGGTTGGCACGCCGACCTTCGGCAAGGGCCTGGTGCAGACGCTCTTCCCGTTGGGCGATGGCGTGGCCCTCAAGCTGACCACCGCCCGCTGGTACACGCCGAGCGGCCGCACCATTCAGCGGATCGCCAAGAACGAAGAGGACCAGGCGGAGCAGGCGGCCCAGGAAGCCGGCGATACCATCCCCGGTGCCGTCCCCAAGGAGCACAGCGACTCGGCTATCCGCACTCGGCCGGTGTTCCACACCGACGCGGGGCGGATCGTCCGCGGCGGCGGTGGGATCGTGCCCGATCTGGTCATCCGGCCCGACACCCTCACACAGGGGGAGCGGGACTTCGCCAAGGCCGTCGGCAGCCACGTGCCGGAATACCGGGACGTGCTCACCGGTTACGCGCTCGAGGCGAAGCAGAATCACACCGTGACCTCAGAATCGTTCAAGGTGACGCCGGAGATGCGCCAGCAGGTGCTCGCGCGGCTTCGGGCCAAGGGCGTGGACATCTCCCCCACCGTGTTCAACGGCGCCAGCGCGCTCCTGGACCGGCAGCTGACCTACGAGATTACCCGCTACGTCTTCGGCCGCCCGGCGGAGTTCAAGCGTCAGGCCACCGACGACCGGCAGATGCAGACGGCCATGGCATTGTTGCGGAAGGCCCAGAGTCCCAAAGAGCTGATGAGTCTCGCCGCCGCCAGCCACGGAACGGCGCCGGCGCAGAACTAGCGCTCCGGCCAGTGTGAGGACACCATTCGCGAGCCCGGCCGAGGCCGGGCTCGCGCGTTTTCCGGCCGGCTCAGGGGGATGCCGTGGAGCGACAGCACGTGGTGATCATCGGCGCGGGCCGGATGGGCCAGGGGCTGGCACTGGCCCTCTCGGCAGCAGGCGCCGACGTCGCGCTGTTCTCCCGCCGGTCACGGTCGCTGGTTCCACCATTGGCCCTCCATCCGGGCCCCCGCGCGGGGCAGGTCCGAGCCGCCGAGCTGGTGCTGCTCGCCACGCCCGACGACGTCATTCCGCACGCGGCCGCGGAGCTGGCGGACGAAGGTGCGGTGGGCCGGCCTCAGGTGGTGCTCCATCTCTCCGGTCTCCTCGATCGTCGCGCCCTGCGTTCGCTCGACGCGACCGGCGCGGCGCTGGGATCGTTCCACCCGCTGCAGACGATCGTCGAGCCCTCCACCGCGGCCCGGCGGCTGGCCGGCTGCTATGCCGGAATCGAAGGCGATGCCCGCGCGCTCGCCGCGGGAACCCGGCTCGCCGGCGATCTTCGGATGCACCCGGTGGTGCTCGCCACGGATCGGAAGGCCGGCTACCACGCCGGGGCGGTCTTCGCCGCCAATTATACCGTCGTGCTCGCCGGTATCGCCGAGCACCTCGCACGCGAGGCCGGAGTTCCTCCGGAGATCGCCGGCCGGCTCTACCTGCCTCTGATGCGCGGCGCCGTGTCGAATCTGGATCTGGGGCCCGTGGCCGCGCTGACCGGCCCGATTCGCCGGGGCGACCTCGGCACCATCCGGGCCCATCTCGCCGCGCTGCCGCCGGCCGACCGGCAGCTGTACCGCGGCCTGGGCGTGGCCGCCCTCCGACTCGCGCGGCAGGCAGGGCTGGACGCGGCGTCGGCTCGGAAGGTCGAGCAGATTCTCACCGATCAGGATGATCCCGAAACTTTTTCCCCTGGGCACCCCTAGGGAGTACACTCCCACCGAGGTTCGCGATGTCCCGACCCTGGGCTGTTTCCGCACTCCTTGCCATGCTCGTGTGCTTCAGCGGCGGCTGGCTTCTCCAACGCCGCCTGGGCGCAGGGAACGATGTCTATCAGCAGGCGCGCCTCTTCGAGACCGTCCTGGCCCACGTGCGGGACTATCACGTCGACAGCGTGCCCGAATCCGAACTCTATCACCGGGCCACCGACGGTTTGCTCACCGAGCTGCACGACCCTTACGCCGCGTTGCTCGAAGGCAAGGACTACACCAGCCTGCAGGAGCGGACCACGGGAGATTACGCCGGCATCGGCCTGCAGGTGGACGCCCGGAATGGCTGGATCACCGTGATGGCCGCGATGCCCAGCACGCCCGCGGAGCGGCTCGGCATCCGAGCGGGAGATCAACTGGTCGAGGTCGACGGTGTATCGGCGGCTGGCTGGACGCTCGAACGCGCGGTGCAGGCGCTGCGTGGACCGGTCGGCAGCCCCATCGAAGTCGCGGTGCTCCGGGACGGCTCCGCGGCGCCGCTCCGCATCCGCCTCAATCGCGAGCGGATCCACCAGCGCGCCGTGTCCGACGGCGTCCTGCTGGGCGGCGGGATCGGCTATCTCAGCCTGACCATGGTCCGGGATCATTGCGCGGCAGAGCTGGAGCAGGAGATCACCCGGCTGGTCGGCGAGGGAATGAAATCCCTGGTGCTCGATCTCCGGTCCAATCCAGGTGGGGTGCGAGACGAAGCAGTGGCGGCGGCCGATCTCTTTCTCGACCCGCCGCAAGGGATTCTGGTGAGCCGCGGCCGCGCCCCGGGGGACAACCACGTCTGGCGGGACGGCGCGCCCCAGCGCTGGCGCGGCCTGCCGATCGTGGTCATGGTGAATCGGGGAACAGCGAGCGCCAGCGAGATCATCGCGGGAGCGCTGCAGGACCACGACCGCGCGCTGGTGGTCGGCGATACGACCTATGGCAAGGGGATCGTGCAGACCGTCTTTCCGCTGGGACCCGAGGTGGCCCTGCGGATGACCACTGCCCGCTGGTACACCCCGAGCGGCCGTTCGATTCAAGGAGCCCTGCTCGACTCGGCGATGGGCGCGGCACACGCGCCCGCGGTGCAGGTGGGATTCCAATCGGATGAGGGCCGAGTGCTTCCGGGTGGCGGAGGCATCGTTCCCGACGTGCGCCTGCAGCCCGATACCCTCAGCTCGGCGGAGCAGCTCTTCGCCCGGGCTCTGGAAGGGCAGGTCCCGGCGTTTCGTGATGTGCTCACCGCCTATGCGCTGGACCTGCGGCGCTCGCCCGACGTGCGGTCCGAGGCGTTCGAGGTCACTCGCGCGATGCGGCAGGAGCTGCGGCGGAGACTGCAACAGCGTGGGGTGGTCATCCCGGACAGCCTCTACGGCGGTAGCGAATCGCTGCTCGACCAGCAGCTCGCCTACGAGATCATCCGCTACCGCTTCGGGCCGGCCGCCGAGAGCCGCCGGCGCGTGGCCGACGACCGGCAGATCCGGCAGGCCCTGCTGCTGCTGCGGAACGCCCCGACGCCCCAGGCTCTCCTAGGGATGGCCACGATTCCGGCACCGGCTCATTGATCCACTACCCGGGCCCCGGGCGGCACCTCGAAGGTGAAGGTGCGGTCCGGGACCGGCCGATTCACCTGGACCCTGGAAAGCGTCAGGATCCGAGTGGAGCCGCTGCGCTCGCTGATCTCGAGGCGGCGGGGCAGGGCGTCCTCCCGGTCGAGCCAGACGACGGCCCGCTCGAACGGAAGGTCGGGCACCGCGGGCACCAGCGCCACGACGTCCATCGCCCGCCCGTTCAGCTTGTCGGTCCGGACATACGAGGCCTGATAGCGTTCCGCCGGACGGTCGAGCAGCCAGGCCAGCATGTTGTAGCCATAGACCGGCCCTCCGCTCGGCACCGCCAGACGCAGCACCTGTCCCGGCGTGGTGCTGGGAGTGTAGACCCAGACGTGCTGTCCGTCGATGACGATGGCCTCGCCCGGGGGATCGCTGAAGCGCATCGAGAGCTTGTCGGCCCCCGCCTGCGCCAGGACGCCCCGGCTCTCGGCGCTGTCGATCATGGGGTTGTCGATCACCTGGACAAAGTCGGCCTTGAGACTGCTGAGCGAGCGGTACACCCGCGAGGAGCGGCCGACGATCGCCTGGGCATCCTGGGCGACCAACCCGGCGGAGCACAGCGGCGGCGCAGCCGTGAGGCAGCCGACCAGGAGCAGGAGCCGCAGCATCAGGCCCGAGCCGCTGCCGGCTCGGCGACCCGGCGTCCGATGGCTTCGGCGATCAGGCGAACTTCCTTCATCAATCGCTCGAACTGCTCGGGGTAGAGGCTCTGCGCGCCGTCGGAGAGGGCCCGGTCGGGATAGGGGTGCACCTCGACCAGCAGACCGTCGGCCCCCGCCGCGACGGCCGCCCGCGCCATGGGTATGACCATGTCGCGATGGCCGGTGCCGTGGCTCGGGTCGGCGACGATCGGCAGGTGCGATAGCCCGTGCACCACCGGGATGGCGCTCAGGTCGAAGAGGTTGCGGGTGGCCTGGTCGAAGCTTCGGATGCCGCGCTCGCAGAGAATCACCTGGGTGTTGCCCTCCGCCAGAATGTACTCGGCCGAGAGCAGCAGCTCCTGGACGGTGGCGGAAAGGCCCCGCTTGAGCAGGATCGGCTTGCCGCAGCGGCCGGCGTGCTTGAGCAGGGAGTAGTTCTGCATGTTTCGCGCCCCCACTTGCACGAGGTCGGCCACCTCGACCACCTGGTCGAGCCCCTCGGCGTCCATCGCCTCGGTCACGATGAGCAGTCCGCTCTCCTCCCGGGCCTTGGCCAGGAGGCGGAGGCCGACGGCCCCGAGTCCCTGAAAGGCGTAGGGTGAGCTGCGCGGCTTGAAGGCGCCGGCCCGGAGCACCGTCGCCCCGGCTTCCCGCACGGCCCGGGCGGCCTCGATGATCTGCCGCTCGCTCTCGACCGAGCAGGGCCCCGCCATGACGACGACGTCCTCGCCGCCCACCGAGAGTCCGCCGGCCAACCGCACGATGGTCGGCTCCGCCTTCCACTCGCGGGAAACCTGCTTGTACGGCTTGGTGACGTGGATGATCTCCTGCACGCCGGGGAGCGCCGCCAGCCGGGACCCGTCCACCCGCCCGTCGTTGCCGACCAGCCCGACGGAGGTGCGCTGCTTCCCAGGCATCGGCCGCGCCTGGTAGCCCATCTCCTCGATGGTGGCCACCACCCGCTGGATCTCCTCTTCGGCCGCGCCGTGGCGCATCACGATTAGCATCGGGATCCTCGCTCGGTGTAGTCGCCCCGCCGCGCTTTACGCGACGTGCTCCGCCTCACCCAACCGCACCCCCACGATGGTGGATACGCCGGGCTCCTGCATAGTCACCCCATAGACCGCATCCGCCGCCTGCATCGTGCGCGGGTTGTGGGTGATGACCAGGAACTGCGTGCCGGCCTTGAATTCGTCCAGCAGCCGGGTGAAGCGCCCCACGTTGGCGTCGTCCAGCGGGGCGTCCACCTCGTCCATCAGGCAGAAGGGGCTCGGCTTGGTGAGATAGATGCTGAACAGGAGCGACACGGCCACCAGGGTCCGCTCGCCGGAGGACAGGAGATGGATCCGCTGGGTCCGCTTGCCTCGGGGCGCCGCGTGAATGTCGATCTCGCTCTCCAGCGGGTCGGCGGGGTTGGCCAGGAGCAGCTCGCATTCACCGCCGCCGAAGAGCGTCTGGAAGACCGTGGTGAAATTGGCCTGCACCGCGGTGAAGGTCTCCAGGAACATGCTGCGGGCGGTCCCGTCGATCTCCCGGATGGCCTGGATGAGCGACTGCCGTGCGCCGACCAGGTCGTCGCGCTGCGAGGTGAGAAACTCCAGACGCTTCACCTCCTCGGCGTGCTCTTCGACGGCCAGCGCATTGACCGGCCCGATTCCCTCGAGGGCGCCCAGAATGCGGGCGGCCTCGGTCTCCAGCGTCTCGAGGTCGAGGTCCAGCAGCGCGGCACCGTCCAGCAGCTGGTCGAGCGGCCGGTGCCACTCGGCCTCGATCCGCTCGACGATGCTGCGCCGTGCGCCGCTCGCTTCGGTGAGCTGGACCTGCAGCCGGTGGCTCTCCTCCTGCACGCTCTCCAGCGTGCTCCGTGCGGCCGTCACGTTGCGCTCCGCCGCCGCCAGGGCGGCGTCGGCCCGGGTCAGGTCGGTCTCCGCCGCTGCGGTGGCGGTTTCCACCTCCTGGAACGCGAGCTGCCGCTCGGCCCGCGACTCTCGCCAGGCGGCCTGCTGACTCGCGAGCGCTCCGCTGTCCGCCTCCAGCTGGCTGAGCTCGCCGCTCAGCCGCAGCACCGCGTTGTCGGCCTCGGTGCCGGCGGCGGCGGCCCGCTGCAGGCGCTCCTCCGCCGAGCGGAGCCCGCCTCCGACGTGCGCCTCCTGGACCTGCCAGTGGGCCCGCTGCTCGCGGGCGAGCTCCTGCTCTGTCTCCAGGTCCGCCAGCCGGGTGCGGCCGGCGCCGAGGGCTTCGTCCAGGCGCCCGCGCGACAGATCGCCCTCCACCAGCGCGGCATCGATCTCGGCCATGCGCCGCTCGCAATCTGTGAGCCGCTCGGTCACTCGGGCGAGCTGGGCCTCGGAGCCATCGGCCTCGCGAGTGAGATTCCCCACCAGGCGGACAGCATCCTCTCGGACGGCCACAGCCTGGCGCTCGGCCTCGCGGGCCTGCTCGGCCGCCGCGGTGACGCTGGCCAGCGTCCGCTCCCGCTCGGCCAGGCGCTCCACCGTGCTCTGGAGGGTTGCCTCGGTGGCCTGGACCGTGCTCGTGCCCCGCTCCACCTCGAGCGCCAGCGATGCGAGCTCCGCGCGCCGGCGCAGCGGTCCCGAGGGGGTGGCGGCGCCGCTCAGGAAGATGGCCCCGCTGGCCCGACGGAGTACCCGTCCCGTGGTATCCAGCACCACCGACCCGGCGAGCGCCGCGCGGACCCAGCCCAGGGCCGGCCCGTCCACCCGCAATCGAGCGTCCAGCGGCTGGCCATCCGAGGCCATCTGGGGACCGGGGTCGAGCGGGAGCAGAACCAGGGCTCCCGGCTGCTGCTCGGCGTGCCAGTCCTGAATCGCCTTGACGGCCGCATCATCGCGCACCAGCACCGCATGCATCCAGTCGCCCAGGAGCCGCTCGGTCAGCTCGGCGTCGTCCCTGCCGGTGCTGACGAAATCGCTCAACGGTCCGAGCACACCGCCGTCGAATCGGGTTCGGGCGTCGAGCAGCGCGGCCGCAGCCGGGGCGAGCCCCACCCGGTCCCGCTCCAGCTCCTCCAGTGCGTGGCGCCGGGCCGTCATCTGGGCCAGCGCCTCCTCCGCCTGGCGCCGGTGCGACCGATTCATCGCCTCCTGCTCCCGCGCCTCCGCCACCGCGTGGCGAGCCCGTTCGGCCTCCGCGGCGGAGCGCTTGGCCTCGTGGCTGAGAAATCCAGCGCGCTCGATCCCCTGGTCGCGTTGGCGCTGGGCGTTGGCCAGCTCTACCTGCAGGCTGGCGCGGTGCGCGGCGGCCTGGGCGGCGCGCTCACGCAGCGACGCCAACTCGCCTTCCAGCGCGGCCCGCTCCCCCTCCAGCGAGCGGAGGCTCTGGGCCAGCGTCTGCAGCTCCTGCTCCCATTGACGGACCAGATTGCGCTGCTCGCCCAGCCGGCGGCGGACCTCCTCCTCGGCGTGGGCGCGGTCGGTGAGCTCCTGACGGATCCGCTGGTGCTCCACCGACGCCGCATCCCGGTCGGCCAGCGCCGCGTCACGCTCCACCAGCGCCTGCTGGACCCGGAGCTCCATCACGCTCCGCTCCTCCTGCGCGCGAAGCCGGCGTGCGGTGGCGTTGGCCAGGCGCTCGGCCGCGAGAGCGAGATCTCCGTCCAGCTTGCCCAGCTCGACCTGGATGGCGGACAAGCGGCGCGCGATCTCTGTCCGGTTGGCCTCCGCCCCCCCTCGGGCTCGCGCGCCCTCCTCCCGCCGGTGCTCCGCCTGGGCGAGGCGCTCGCGTCCGGCGGGCAACAGCTCGGTCAGCTGGGCGAACCGCGCCTCCATGCCGGCGGCCTCTTCGCTCAGCCGGTCGAGCTGCCGGCGCGCGAGGGTGAGCTGCACCGAGAACTTCTCCTCGGTCAGCTTGCCGTGGCGTTCGGCCTTGCCGCGCTGACGCGCCAGGCTGCGGATCTGGGACTGCACCTCGGCGATCAGGTCTTCCACTCGCTGGAGGTCGACCGCGGTCTCTTCCAGCCGCCGCTCGGTGCTGTGCTTCCGGTCGCGGTAGAGCCCGATGCCGGCCGCCTCCTCGAACAGGGAGCGGCGCTCGTCCGCCCGGTCGGAGAGCAGCAGGTCGATCATCTTGGCCTCGATGACCACGCCCGCGTCACTCCCCAGACCGGTGCCCCGCAGGAGGTCCTGGATGTCGCGGAGCCGGACCGGAGAGCCGTTGAGCAGGTAATCGCTCTGGCCCGAACGAGAGAGCCGCCGGGTGACCACCACCTCGCGGTACGCGATCGGCAGGTCCCCCTCGCTGTTGTCGAGGTAGAGCGATACCTCGGTGACGTTCACCGGACGTCGGGCGGTGGAGCCCTGGAAGATGACGTCTTCCATCTTGCCGCCGCGCAGCAGCCGGGCGGATTGCTCTCCCAGCACCCAGCGGACCGCGTCGGAGACGTTCGACTTGCCGCATCCGTTCGGCCCCACGATCGCGGTCACCCCCTCCTCGAAGGTCAGGGTGACGGTATCGGCGAAAGACTTGAAGCCGGAGAGCTCCAGCCGGGTGAGCTTCATGCGGGTGGCCCCAGTGGGGGTGGAGTGCTGGTCTCGAACACGCTGGGGAGCTACTGCGCCGCTTCGTCCTGCGCCGTGACGACAAACGACGGCATGCCGATCTTCCGGCCGGTCTCCTCCGCCTGATCGCGCGAGGCATACGGGCCGAGCACCACCCGGTACGCCTCGTCGCTCCGCTTGGGCGGGAGCACCGACGCGGGCAGGCCCGCAGCCCGCAGCTTGTCCGACAGCTCGTTGGCCCAGGACGGGTTCTGTGAGCTGCTCACCTGGAGATACACCGACGGCGCCGCTTGCGAATCGGCCGCCGCCGCCACGGCCGCCGAATCCGAGGCGCTGACGGTCTCCACGTCCTGGGCGGGCCGCCATCCGATGACCAGCCAGAAATCGTCCGCCCCATCCGCCACCCGACCGGTCTCGGGAAATCCGGTCTTGCCCAGGTCGCGCCCGATCACGTCCTTCCCCTCGCGCGCCAGCAGAGTGTTGGGTGACGCGACCGCCGGCAGGTCGGCGGCCCACTTGGTGGCCACCGTGCCGGTGCGGCGTGCGCGCCCGATGTCGATGACCCACGCCGAATCACCGCTGTCGGGGCGGACCATGAGCCATTGGCCGTACTGGTCGCCCCGCAGCCCGCGGGCGCCGCCGGGCAGGTCGATGGTCTGGATCCGCGCGCCGCTGAAGCGGTCGAAGACCAGCAGCTGGTGGTCCTGCTGCGCGACGTAGACCCGATGCCCCGACGGCGAGAACACGGCCGCCCGCGCGTGCCCCGACACCGGGAGCGAGAGCGGGCGCGTCTTGCCCAGCGGCGCGTAGAGGACCACCGCGGTATCGGCGGCTACCGCCACCAGGTCGCCGTAGAGGCTCGTGGCCAGCGGGCCCGAGGGGAGTGTGGTGGAGGTCGGCGCCTGGTCGGAGCCCAACGCCTCCAGCACCGGCGCTGGGCCGGTCAGCCGCGCCAGCACGGCTCCGCTCATGGTAGCATAGAGCTCGGCGGGGGTGCCCTGCAGCTTGGAGCGGAAGCGGACCGGCGCTCGCCGTACCAGTTGGGTGACCGTGCTCCCCGTATCGACGGTGTACAAGGCACCATCCGGCCCGACCGCGGCATAGCGGATCTGATCCAGCGAGGTCCGTACCCGCCGGGTCTCCAGGTCGAGTGCCACCACGTTGCGCTTGCCGTCCAGGACGTACACCAGCCCCTGCTCGGCGTCGGCCCCGATCGGCCGCTCGATCGCGGGGAGCTTGTCTTCGATGGCCCAGGAGGATGGGCTCAGGGTGGGCAGCCGGTACAGTCGAGGGACGCCACCACCGGGGGGCATGCGCAACGCGGAGGACGGAGCGGGGCCCTGGGTGACGGCGGGGACTTTCCCCAGGGACAGCTTCGTCTCGCGCTCGCACGCCGCCCCGAGGAGCACAAGGACGACTCCCAGCGCTGACCAGGAAATGTTCACAAGGAAAAGATAGTCGGGCGTGCCGACCGGTGGCAGACGGGCGGGGACGGCGCGAGGAAGCTTAGCGCCGTGCCCGCCTGCTTTTCCGGAGGCTCAGAAGGTCGGCCCGAGACTGAAGGTCCAAAGTCCCTTGACGCCCTTTCGCTGTTGCGGAATCGAATAGTCCAACCGCGCGATGGCGAAGCCGAACAGGTTCACCCGGACGGATGCGCCCAGCGTCTGCAGCGGAGTCCGCACCCGAATCGGGTCGTCACCGGCCTCCCGGTTCCACTTGAGCGTGCTCTGTTCGTCCCAGGCGAGGCCGATGTCGTAGAACAGCGCGCCTTCGATGGGCGGGAACGCCGCCGGCAGTCCGAACGAGGGGTTGAGGATGGGGAAGCGCAGCTCCACGCTGCCGACCCCGACCTGGGTCCCGACCAGCCGGTCGAGCTCGGCACACCCGGTTTCGGAGTTGGGATCATCGGCGTTGAGACACTCGTTCCTCCGGTAGGACCCCGAGGTATTGCCTCGAATGAGGTCGGTGCTGCCCGCGAAAATGCGGAACTCGCGCGCGTCCCGCCCGATCCGCCCGAAGTAGAGCGCCCGGGTCGCTAGCACGATCGGTCCGACGATGCGGTCGTACCTCCGGTAATCGGCGGTCACCTGGGAGAAGCGCCAGTCGCCCAGGGTCTGGGCGAACTCCAGGCGGTAGCGCCGGCCGTAGAACGGTCCGACGTAACCGAACAGCGAGTTGTCGAACACCAGCGCGGTGGAAGGCTGGAAGTAGTTGACGCCCGGGAGGTTCTCCGTCTCCAGGAAAGCGTCCCGGGTGGCGAAGCTGGTCGATGGATCGTAGGGCTCATTGATGTGGAGGATGGCGTCGTCCACGTTGGAGAAGCGCATCCCCGCCTCGATCCGCTGGAACCGGCTGATAGGATAGTACGCCTGGCCAAACACCGAGCGCAGCACCAGCCGGCGGATGTTGGTGACGAAGGTGTTCTCCCCCGCCGTGGGGCTGCCGGTAAGCACCGTGCTGGGCTCGAGGAAATAGTAGGGATCTTGCGAGGCGCCCACCGCCCAGTTGACCCGTTTGCTCAGGTTGGCATAGGCCGCCAGTACCTGGGCCTCGCTGATCCGCCCGTTGACGTAGCCCGCGAACACCAGCTGGTGGTTGCCCAGAATATCACTCAGCGAGATGGCGGACCCGCCGAAAAATCCGCGGCCGAAGTTGTCGCGGGCATATCCGATCGAGGGCCGCGCGATGTAGTCGGGCGTGAAGTGCACCCGGTAGTCTTTCAGAGTGAATTCGCTGGTATCGGGCAGGCTGTAGTTGGCCGAGTCCATCAGCGCCGAGATCGAGACCGGCTGGTCGAGCTGGACGGTGTCTCCCGAGCGGGCCAGGTCAGCGGCGGAGCGGAATCCCCGCTGGGTCCGGTAGATCGAGCCGCCTTCACCCACCTGCGCGCGCACGTCCTCACGCACCTGGAGCGACCGGGTGGTGTCGATCGGTGGGTTGGTCACCCGGGCCAGCATCCCGGTGCTGTCCACCGCTGCCGGCTGGTAGGGGGAGCGCTTCAGCGACCGCGGGTTCGCCAGCGAGTAGACATCGTACTTCCCGGCCTCGTAGTACACGAAGGCGAGCCGGTCGGCCTGGCGGGCCCAGGAGAGCACGGGTGAGAGCGGCGTGATTCCCTGGACGCCGGTGTAGAAATCGGTGAGCTGATAGACCTGCTGGTCGCCCAGCTCATAGAGAAAGACGTTGCTCACCCCGTTCCGGTCGGAGACGAACGCGAGCGAGTGACCGTCGGGCGCCCATTGCGGGCTCACGTTCTTACCCTGGTCCATATGCTCCAGCACCTTTATGGTGCCGGTGGCCAGGTCGTAGAAGGCGATGCGCAGGTTGCCGATGTCCAGCGTCTTGAAGTCGGTCCGGGGGCCCCGGTCGGTGGCAAAGGCGATGGTGCTGCCGTCGGGCGACCAGACCGGGTGCAGGTCGGCGAACTTGTCGGTGGTCAGCCGGCGGAGATTGCGACCATCGCGGTCGACGACGAAGAGATCACTCAGGCCACCGTCGTAGCCGGTGAAGACCAGCTGGTTTCCGTCGGGACTCCAGGAGGGCGTGGTGACGCCGCTCAGCTTGACGTCGATGCGCTTCACCTCTTTGTTGCGCGCCACGTCGACGATCACGATGACGTCTCGCGGTCCCCGCTTGGCGGCAAAGGCGAGATACTTCCCGTCCGCCGACCAGTTGGCCTGCGAGTTGATGAAGCGGTAGGTCTCGTAGTTGCTGCTGATGCCCGACTTGAGAATCCGGCGCTTCACCTTGCCGGTGGTGCCGTCGGCCAGATACAGATCCACGAAGTAGAAGTTCTTCTCGCTGAAGTAGGCCACCGCCGAGCCATCGGGCGAGAGGGCCGGCGCGAGGTGCAGGGTGCCGTCCGACCGCTTCTCGGTGAGCAGCTCGTCCGCGATGGCCTTCGCCTTGGCCCGGGCACCGATCTCCGGGAGGTAGCGCTTCTGCACGGCGTCCCGCCATTGATCCGACAACTGCTCCAGATTGAGCCCGATGGTGCGCTTGAAGGCGGGCTCGATGCCGCCGGCGAGGGTCGCCTTCATGATGGCGCCGACCGCCTCGTCTCCCCAGCGCTCGCCGATGTAGGACCACAGCGCGTGGCCGAAACGATAGGGGAAGTAGGTGTACGGGTCCTCGGTCATCTGCTCGATGGTGGGGAGCTTTCCTTCGAGCGAGGCGTCGCGCAGCCACATCGCCGTTTCGGCGTTGATGGGGCCGAGCGAGAGGTATTCCGCCATGCCCTCGGCGAACCACAGCGGCGGCGCGATCGCGATCAGGTTGGAGAGGCCCGCGCCGGCCCGCCCATGGGACCAGATGTCGTACTGGAACTGGTGGGTCATCTCGTGCTGGAGCACGTGCTCGAACTCGGCGTAGGAGCCGGTAAACGGCATCACCGCGCGGTTGCGCTCGAAGTCGGTCACGCCGCCGGTGCCTTCGCCCGGAGCCTCACCCAGCGCGTTGGTCTGCTGGAAGTCGGAATGGGAGGCGTACAGAATGATCGGTTTCCGCTCCCGGAACTCGTGATTCAGCACCTTGGAGAGCCGGCCGTAGGAGCGCTCCGCCATCCGCGCGGCATCCATGGCGGCGGTCCGCTCCCGGTCGTAGTAGTACACATCGAAATGCTCGGTCTGGATGACCTTGAAGTCGAACCTCGTGTACTGGACCTTGTTGCGCCCGAAATACTGGGCGGGCAGGACTCCCGGCACCCCGAGGAGCAGGAGCAGCAATGCCGGTGCGGTGCGTCGAAACATGGCGACCTCAGCTAGGTGGAGCTGATCAGGAGCTCCGGTGCGTCGTCCCAGAGCCGCTCGAGCTGGTAGAACGAGCGGGTCTCGGGGTGGAACAGGTGAACCACGAAATCCACGAAGTCCAGCAGCACCCATCGGCCGCCGTTCAGGCCTTCGACGTGATGCGTGCGGTGGCCCCGACGGCCGAGCTTCTCGATGACCGATTCCGCAATGCCCCGCACGTGCGCGTCGGATGTACCCGATGCGATGACGAAATAGTCCGTGGCCTCAGTCAGCCCGCGCAAATCGAGGACCACGATTTGATTGCCCTTCAGATCCTGAATGGCGTCCATGGCCAGCCGCAACGCCTCGGGGGGCCGGGGCGTCACCGGGCGCCGTGCTCCCGCGTAGCCAGCTGACCTCCGGCGCCGGCCGGCTCGAGTTGCCGGGGAGTGCCGTCCTCGACCTGATAGAAGACCGCCCACGCCCCGGCGCCCACGTGGGCCCCCAGCACACCGGTGGCCAGGGTGACGAAGCAGTCCCGAGGCCGGTACTCCGCCACGAGCTCGGCACGCACCCGCTCGGCCGCTTCCGGGGCCTCCGCGTGCGCCACCCCGAAGCGCACGACCTCCGGCCGCGGCGTAAGCCGCTGTCGGAGCAGCTCCAACGTCCTCGACACGAGCTGCTCCCGGCCGCGGATCCGATCCATTGCCACGACCTGCCCCACGGGGTCCAGCGTGAGGATCGGCTTCAGGTCCAGCATGCCCCCGAGCCACGCCTTGCCGCGTGAGACCCGCCCCGATCGGAGAAGATTATCGAAGCGATCGACGGTGAGCAGCATGCCCGACCGCCCCCGCACCCGCTCGAGCTCCCGGCGAATATCCGCCCCGGTCCAACCCCCGTCCGCCAGCTCCGCCGCTCGGAGCGCCAGCATGCCCAGCCCCAGGGATGCGGACCGACTGTCCACCAGATGGACACCCGAGAGTCCTGCATCGCGGACAGCGGCCTGGGCCGAGCCGAATGTCCCGGAGAGACTCGCCGACAGAAATACGGCGACGACTTCGTCCGCCTCCTCCCGCGCATCGCGCAGCACCCGGACGAAGTCGGCCGGCGTGGGCTGCGACGTGGTCGGAAGCTCGGCCGACCGGCGGAGCCGGCGATAGAACTCCTCGGGCGCGAGCTCCACCCGATCCCGGAACGTTTCCTCGCCAAAGACGACCTGGAGCGGGATCAGGGAGATCCCGTAACGGTCCAGCACCCCATCCGGCAGGTCCGCCGAGCTGTCGGTCACGACGGCCACCGCACGCCGGTCGGGATGCGCCAGCCGGCGATGCTGCGCCCGCATGTCATCGGCCTTGCTGGTCTCGATCCGGCCCCACCGTCCCGCACAGCTAAAGACGGCCTCGGGGGTATCAGTGTGCACATGGATCTTGAGGATGTCGGCCATCACCGCGACGACGACCGACCCGCCGAACTCGTGCATCGCGGCGCGCACCGTGTTGGCCGGCGGGAGCCGGTCACCCCGTACCAGCACCTCGGTGCAGAACCGGTAATCCCGGTCCGCGGCTACCGCCGCTCGAGCCGCCGGGACTACTACCGTCGACTCCCCCCGTTCGTTGGAGCTGGCCGCCGCCGGCACCGGCTCGCCATCGATGACGCGTACCACTCCTTCCAGCATCCGGACGAAACCTTTCCCTCCGGCATCCACCACGCCGGCCTCCTTGAGGGTCGGCATCTGCTCCGGGGTGCGGGCGAGTGCGGCTTCGGCCTCCTCGAGCATGGCGCGCATGAGGCGGGCGATGTCCGCCGACTCCGCGGCGGCCCGCTCGGCGGCGCCCGCGGCATCGCGAGCCACGGTGAGGATCGTCCCCTCACGCGGATCGTCGACCGACAGCTGGAGCCGGTCGGCCCCCTGGCGGAGGGCACCGGCAAGCTCGACCGCCGATGCCAGCGGCCGGTCGCCCAGCGCATCAGCGAACCCGAGCAGAAAGTGGGCGAGCATCATCCCGGAGTTGCCCCGGGCACCGAGAACCGCCGCGCGGGCCATGCCGGCCGCGGTTTCCGGAAGCGTCGCGTCGCCGAGCGCCCGGAGGGCGTCGGCGACGGTACGAAGCGTCAGACTGAAGTTGGTACCGGTATCTCCGTCTGGGACCGGGAAGACGTTGATCCGGTTGATCTCCTCCCGGCCGGCCGCGACCCAGTCCGCCGCTGCGAACAACGCGCGGCTCAGGCGCGGGCCGTCGACCGAGGTGATGCCCAGGCTCATCGAAGCCGGGTCACTCCGCGACGACCGACACGTGCACTTCGGCGTGCACCTCCGGGTGCAGTCGCACCGTCACGGTATGATGCCCCAGCGTCTTGATCGGGTGCTCGAGCTCGATGCGTCGCTTGTCGATCGGGTGGCCCTGCCGGGCCAGCGCCTCGGCCAGATCCTGCGTCGTGATCGAGCCGAACAGCTTGCCTTCCTCCCCGGCCTTGCCGGCCAGGGTAAGGGCCACCTGTCCCAGGGTCGCCGCCGCACGCTCGGCCTCGGTCCGTTCGGCCTCCTGCCGAGAGGTGCGCGCCCTGGTCTCCGCCGCGATCCGCTTCTTGTTGCCTTCGGTGGCTTCGTAGGCCAGCCCTTGGGGGAGCAGGTAATTGCGGGCGTATCCGGGCTTCACCCGGACCATCTCGCCGGCCTTGCCAAGCGACTTCACGTCATCGCGCAGAATCACTTCCATCATCGGTCGAGCCCTCCGGTGGTCGGCGTCGAGAATCGGCGCCTGAAATCTAGCCAAGTATCGGCGAGCCCGAGCAGCGTGAGCCCGCCCAGCACGAACGGCAACAGAAACATCGCGATCAGCACCAGCATGCCGGCCACGGCCCGGGGAATCCGGCCCGCGACGCCAAGGAGGACGGCGAGCCCCCGGGTGGCGTACAGTACGGACCAGACCAGGAGCAGGTTGGCCCCGACCAGCGGCCAGGGTGGGGCCACGGGCAGCAGGCAGAGCGCCAGCGCGACGACCCATCCCCAGACCATCTGGTCGCTGAAGCGGAACGCCGGAAACGGGGCACTCGCCGCGCCCCAGGGCCGGCTGGCCAGCCGATGATACCAGCTCCAGGCGAGCCTGAGCCCGGCGATTCCCGCGATGGCGAGGAGCCCCGGGGTCAGCTGTGCGATGGTGTGGGGCATCGCGGCCAGGTCGGTGAGCAGCTCTTTGGGCGCGCCCGCCGCAGTCCACTGGGCGCGCGCGGCGGCCTGGTAGGTGGAGAGGTCCTGCTCGATGGCCTGCTGCACGGCCGCCCACCTGATCCCCAGCCACGCCATCCACGCCACCAGGGTAAGGCCGGCACCGGCGGTGGCAAGCAGCGCCCGGGAAAAGCCGCCCGATGGGCGCCAGAGGGTGAGGGCGAGGAAGGTGCCGCAGAGAAAGACCGCCGCCGCGCGGACGACCTGGGCGCCGAGTCCTCCGACCTGCTGCAGCCAGACGGCCGACCACGCGGCGGTGCCGAGCAGCCAGCCCCACTCCCGGACCGTGCTGGGGCGGGAGAGGAGCAGCAGCCCGGCCAGGGGGCACAGGGCGAACACCGGTGGGGCGAACAGCAGATAGCCCAGTCCCAGGACGACCGGACCCCATCCCGACGCTCGGCCCCGGGAGCGGGCGCCCCAGGGCGTTCCGGCTCCGGCCGCGATCAGCCGCCGAAACCTTTGATGTAGGGCAGGAGGGCGAGCTGGCGGGCCCGCTTGATGGCGGTGCTGAGCTGCCGCTGATGCCGCGCACAGGTGCCCGAGAGCCGACTGGGCAGGATCTTCCCCCGTTCGGTCAGGAACCGGGACAGGGTACGCTCGTCCTTGAAATCGACGACCCTGACGCCCGACTCACAGATGGCGCAGGTCTTCTGGGGCCGCCTCATTCGTCGTCCTCCTCGTCGCTCTTGCCGGCCGTCACCGGGACCGGCTGGGCGCCTTCGTTCACCACGACGAGAAAGCGAAGCACTCCATCGTCGAGCTTGATGGCCCGCTCGAACTCGGGGAGCGCCGTCGCCTCGGCGTCGAACTTGGCGACGACGTAGTAGCCGGTCTCATGCTTCTTGACCGGATAGGCCAGAGTCCGCTTGCCCCAGTGGTTGACCTGGGGAGCTTCGGCGCCCGACTGCTGGATGAGGGAGTGGAAGCGCGCGAGGCGCTCGTTGATGGCGGCCTCTTCGAGCGCACTGTCGAAGATATAGACCACCTCGTACTGACGGGTCATGACACCTTCCTTCGGGCTGATGCCTCGGGCCTGGTGTGGGCGCCGGGGAGGAGATTTGATGGACGGCGTAACATAG